>JAXDOO010000409.1:0-6346 GCA_034668865.1 Alphaproteobacteria bacterium | reverse complement strand
CCTGCTCGGACGAGAAACCCGCTCGCACAAGGATTTGGATATCGCTATTCAGCAGAAAGACGTGCCGAAGTTGCGCAAATTCCTCGCAGCGCGAGGCTACAACGATGTGCCAAGAGACGATACGAGCGCGTGGAATTTCGTCTTGGGAGACGACCAGGGACGGGAAATTGATATACACACAATTGTTTTTGACGCCGAAGGGAACGGTCTCTATGGGCCCGTGGAAAAAGGAGTCATGTACCCTGCGGCATCCCTCGCCGGAACAGGAATGATAAATGGGCGGCCCGTAAAGTGTATTTCGGCAGAGTACATGGTGAAATTTAAGACAGGATACAAACCCGCCGAGAAGGATTTCAAAGATGTCGCCGCTTTATGCGAAACCTTCGAAATCGAGTATCCCGAAGCGTACAAATCTCTCAAAAACCAGCGGACCTAATAGAGAGCCGTCCCGTTCGGAACAACGTTTCATTCGATCCCGGCAATCGCCCGCGCGAAATCCCCTGCGGTGAAAGGCGCCAGATCCTCGACGCCTTCGCCGATGCCGATGAAATGCACCGGCAAGCCGAACCTGGCGGCGATGGCGACCAGAATGCCGCCGCGCGCAGTGCCATCGAGCTTGGTCATCACCAGGCCGGTGACACCCGCGATCTTCTGAAAAATCTCGACCTGCGACAGCGCGTTTTGTCCCACGGTGGCATCGAGCACGAGCAGCACGGCGTGCGGTGCCGAGGCATCCACCTTCTTCATCACGCGCACGATCTTTTCCAGCTCGTTCATCAAGACGGCCTTGTTCTGCAGCCGCCCGGCGGTGTCGATGAGCAGGATGTCGACATCCTGCGCCTTCGCCGCCGTGATCGCTTCGAAGACAAGGCTCGCCGCGTCGGAGCCCGGCGCGCGCGCGATCACCGGCGCGCCGCTGCGCTCGCCCCAGATTTTCAGCTGATCGATGGCGGCGGCGCGGAAGGTGTCGCCGGCGGCGAGCATCACCCTGCGGCCTTCGGCGCGGAAGCGCGCAGCGAGCTTGCCGATGGTGGTGGTCTTGCCGGAACCATTGACGCCGGCAACGAGAATGACAAATGGTTTTGCGCCCTCGACCAACAGCGGCCTGGCAACCGGCGCGAGCGCCTTTTCCACTTCCGCGGCGACCACCGCCTTCACTTCGTCCGGCGAGATCGCCTTGTCGTAACGGCCCTCACCGACCGCCCCGGAAATCTTCGCCGCCACATCGACGCCGAGATCGGCGCGGATCAGCATCTCCTCCAGCTCGTCGAGCATGGCGGCGTCGAGCTTGCGTTTGCTCACGAGATCGGAGATGGCGCCGCCGATCGACGACGAGGTGCGCTTGAGCCCGCCGCTCAGGCGTTGCCACCAGCTTTGTTTCTGCGTTCTGTCACTCATTGGGCGCCCGTGATAGCGGTTTCCGCATGACACCGGAAGAGATGGTGGCGCGCCTGCTCTACCGCGATGGGCTGATGCTGGTGATCGACAAGCCGGCCGGCATGGCGGTGCATCGCGGGCCGAAGGGCGGCGAGAGCCTGGAGGATCATTTCGACGCGCTGCGCTTCGGGCTGCCGCGCGCGCCCGCGCTGGCGCACCGGCTCGACCGCGTCACCTCCGGCTGCCTGGTGCTTGGCCGCCATCGCAAGGCGCTGGCCGCGCTTGGCAAGATGTTCAAGACCGGCAAGATCGGCAAGACCTACTGGGCAGTGGTGGCAGGCGGCCCCGAGGCCGATGAAGGCACCATCGAAATCCCGCTCGGCAAACGCGACGAGACGCGCGGGTGGTGGATGAAGCCGGACGCCGAAGGGCAGGCCGCGGTGACAACCTGGAAGGTGATGGGACGCGGCGTATTTCCCTCCCCCGCAAGCGGGGGAGGGTTAGGGAGGGGGCAAACTTCCACACCGGAGACTGCATCGCTCCCCCACCCCGGCCCTCCCCCGCAAGCGGGCGAGGAAGAAAGAAAAATCACCTGGCTGGCGATGGAGCCGGTCACCGGCCGCACGCATCAATTGCGCGTGCATGCCGCCGAAATGGGCTGGCCGATCGTCGGCGACAATATTTATGCAAGCACGCCGCGGACTGGGGGACCGATTCTCCATCTGCACTCGCGCGAGGTGGTGGTGCCGATTTCCAAGAACAAGCCGCCGGTTTCGGTTGTGGCGCCCGTGCCCGAGCATATGCGCGAGCGGCTGATGGCCTGCGGCTGGAAGGACGACGACGCTACGCCGCAATGAGCTGGCGGCCGTCGTGGCCGGCGACGGTGAGATCAAGCATCAAGCCGCGCGCCATGGGCGCGGAAAGCTTTACCGGCGTGAATTGTTCGGTGCGGCCGATGCCGCCGGCTTCGGTCAGCACGCGGCGCTCGCGCCCGACTTCGCCTTCAAGATGTTTTCGCAAGGCTGCTTCGCCTTTTTCCCGCAGCCGGCGGGCGCGCTGCTTGATCACATCGCCTGGCAATTGCGGCATGCGCGCCGCCGGCGTGCCGGGCCGAGGAGAAAAAGGAAACACGTGCAGATGGGTCAGCCCGCATTCGTCCACCAGATCGAGCGAACGGACGAACATCTCTTCCGTCTCGGTCGGGAACCCGGCGATGAAATCGCCGCCGAACACCACGTCCGGCCGCAGCCTTCGCACCTGATCGCAGAAGGCGATGGCGTCCGCGCGCGAATGCCGGCGCTTCATGCGCTTGAGAATGAGATCGTCGCCGGCCTGCAAGGACAGATGCAGATGCGGCATCAGCCGCGATTCATTTGCCAAAGCCTCGCGCAAATCGGCATCCACCTCCACGGAATCGATTGACGACAACCGCAGCCGCTCCAGCTCCGGCACGGCATGGAGGATTTCCCTCACCAGCCGGCCGAGTTTCGGCGTACCCGGCAAATTCGATCCGTAGCTGGTGATATCGACGCCGGTGAGCACCACCTCGCGATAGCCGTTGGCAACGAGGCGGCGCACCTGATCCACCACGTCCGCCATCGGCAGCGAGCGCGAATTTCCCCGGCCATAAGGAATGATGCAGAAGGTGCAGCGATGATCGCAGCCGTTCTGCACTTGCACGAAAGCGCGGGTATGGCCTTTTATCGCGTCAAGCGGCGGCAGCGCGATCTGTTTCGCCGCCATGATATCGCCCACCACCACGCGCTCGGAATGCGCGGAAGTCTGCCAGATCCGCGGCGTCAGTTTTTCCTCGTTGCCGACGACACGGTCGACTTCCGGCATCGCGGCAAAACTTTGTGGATCGGCCTGCGCCGCGCAGCCGGTGACGATGATGCGGGTGTTCGGCTTTTCCCGGCGCAGCTTGCGGATGGCCTGGCGGGCCTGCCGCACGGCCTCGCCCGTCACCGCGCAGGTATTGACCACGGTGGTGTCGGAAAGCGCCGCCGCGTCGCGCCGGATCACTTCGGATTCGTGGATATTGAGCCGGCAGCCGAAAGTGAGGAGATCGACGCTCATGGTCACCCCACGCCCACTTTCGCGAACAACGCCGGATCGAATGTGCCCTCGCCTTCGAACTCCACCGGCCCGGTCATCAGCACATGGTCGTCGCCGGCGCCCCACACGACGAAGAGGTCACCGCCAGGCAGCGTGATGCGGACCTTGCGGTCGGTGCGCTTGAGCCGTGCGGCTGCCACCGCCGCGGCGCAGGCGGCGGAGCCGCAGGCCTGCGTGAGCCCAGCGCCGCGCTCCCAGGTGCGGATGACGATGTGATCGCGCGATTTGATATCGGCGAGCGTGATGTTGGCGCGCTCGGGGAAGATCGGATGATTTTCCAACAGCGGTCCGATCTGCGCCAGATCGTAGGCGTTCACGTCGTCGACCCAGAAGATGGCGTGCGGGTTGCCCATATTCACCACCGACGGCGTATGCAGGATCGGCTTGTCGATCGGCCCGATCTGCAGCTCGATCCCGCGCGTGTCGCGGAACTCTTCGGCGAGCGGGATCTCGTTCCAGGCAAAGCGCGGCTTGCCCATATCGACGGTCACCAGCCCGGGCGCCTCGGCTTTCCTGCAATTCAGCAGGCCGGCCTTGGTTTCTAAGGTGAGTGCGCTCTTCCCCGTTTCCTCGAACAGCAGCGAGGCGATGCAGCGCGTGCCGTTGCCGCAAGCGCCCACCTCGGAGCCGTCGTTATTGTAGATGCGGACGAAGGCATCGGTGCCGGGCGTGCGCGGCGCATGCAGTGTCATCATTTGGTCGTAGGCGGCGGCGGGCGGCTGCGCGGCGGCGCGCGCTTCCTCGGCCGTAACGGTCGCCTGCGAGCGGCGCAAATCCACCACGACGATCTCGTTGCCGAGACCGTTCATGCGGATAAAAGGCTGGTTGGCTAGCGTGCCCATGGACGACGCTTATATGGCCAATCGCGGCCGGTAAGCCAGTAGCCGCATGTTTCGGGACCAGAGCGTTTTCAAGCGAGGTGGGAACCGGTTCGCATGAAGAAATGCTGGATTCTAAAGAGCTAGAGCGCGTTCGGACGCAAAATCGGTGTCCACTTTTGCTGAACGCGCTCTTCCTGCGAAGCTTTTCAGCGCCTTGGGGTGACGCGCCGCCATGGTAATATCGCAATTGCGTCGCGTTATTTTGCGCGCGCCGATGAGGAAAGCAGAAATGTCTCGCCTGTTTTTAACGGTCAGCGCCGCCGTCTTGGTTGTGGCTTTCTCGGTCGCCGCATCGGCCCAAACGCCCGCCCCGCAAACCCAGCCCGCCCCCAGCCCCGCGCAGCCCGCGCCGGTGATCCCTGCCGACCCCTTCGGCGCGGAAGTGACGCTGGAGCCGAAGACCTTCATTTACATGAAAGGCACCGCGACTTGGGAAACCGCCTTCGAGACGCTGGTCGAATCCTTCAAGACCATCAACGACTACCTTGCGAAGCAGAAGATCACGCCCTCCGACAAGCCACTGGCGATTTACACCCAGACCGACGAATCCGGTTTTCAGTATCAGGTCGGCATCCCGATCGCCGAAGCGCCAAAGAACCCGCCGCGCGGCGATCTCGCCGTTGCAAAATCGCCCGGCGGCAAGATGCTGCAATTCGTCCACCGCGGGTCCTACGACGCTATGGACACGACCTATGAGGCGATCACCAATTATCTCGACGAAAAGCGGCTGGAGTCGGAGGACATGTTCATCGAGGAATATGTCACCGATCCGGTGAAGACGCCGGAAGACAAGCTCATCGTGAATGTCTATGTGCCGCTGAAATGATGCGCTGGCTCGCATTCGCCGCCTCCATCGCCGTTGCCGCTCTTGCCGCCGCGCTGCCCGCCGCAGCGCAAGTGGAGAAGATGCCCAATCTCATCACAGTCACGGGCCAGGGCGAGGTCACGGTGACACCCGACCTTGCCGTACTGAACGGCGGCGTGACGACAACAGGAAAAACTGGGCGCGAAGCGAGCGAGGCGAACGCCAAGCTGATGACCGCAGTGATGCAGAGCCTGAAGGCGACGGGCATTGCCGACAAGGATATTCAGACGTCGCGGCTATCGCTGATGCCGGTTTATGACAGCAATCCAAAGATCAATAACGAAAGGCGGATCGTGGGCTTTCGGGCCACCAACAAAGTCAACATCGAGATACGCAACCTCGACCGGATTTCTGATGTCGTCGACCGCATGGTCGTCGCGGGCGCCAACGATATTTCCGACATCCGCTTCACGGTCACTTCACCATCGAAGCCGCTGGACGAGGCGCGCGCGGCGGCCGTCGCTGACGCGCGCCGCAAGGCCGAGCTTTACGCCCAAGCCGCCAATGTGAAGCTTGGGATGCCGGTCAGCATCACCGAGCAGGGAGCAGCCCCTCCGCGTCCTATGATCATGATGCGCCAGGCCGAAGCAGCATCGACCCCGATCTCCGTCGGCGATGAGGTGCTGCGGGTAACCGTCAATGTCAGCTACGAGCTGCAGCGCTGAGCCCCGCCGCGGCAGTCACAGCTCCAACACCTGACCGGGCCGCAGTGCGCGGAATTTTTCCGCCGGCAGATTTGCCGCCTTGCGTGCTTCGACCAAACGCGCCAGTGGCTCGTCAATCGCCTCGTCGGTGAGCTGAAATGTGCCGAAGTGATGCGCGAGCGCATAGTCCGCGCCGGTGTCGGTAAAGGCGCGCACGGCTTCTTCGGGGTTCATGTGCTGATCGCGCATGAACCAGCGCGGCGCATAGGCGCCGATCGGGAGAATCGCCAAGCGGAACGGACCATAACGCTCGCGCGCTTTGCGGAAATGGTAACCGTCGCCATACCCGCTGTCGGCGACATGCAGAATCCGGCCGGCGGGCGTCTCGATCATGAAGCCGGCCCAGAGCGCCTTGTTGCGATCGAGCAAGCCACGCGCCGACCAATGCCGCATCGGCACCATCG
>JAXDOO010000408.1:0-6333 GCA_034668865.1 Alphaproteobacteria bacterium | reverse complement strand
CATCGACTATTTGGAATGCCCCACTTGCGCTGCCGGGTGATGACGGCCCAAATGCGGGATCATCGTATTGATGTCCTCCACCAGGGCCGGTTGCTGGTCGATCCAGGGCTGATGCGGGTTGCAATATAAGCCGTAGAACAGACTGAACGGCCAGCAGTCTCGGCGGGCGTCGACAATGGAATCTATCAGGCGGCGGCCGTTCTTCTCGAGAATCGAGCGCAAAAAGACCAGGCCCAGGAAGCGGTCCGGCCGGATTTCGCTGCGATCCTCCCAATCGTTCAGGCTCGACCGTACGTCGCCTTCGACCGCGATCAGGCCGAGCCACGGCGTCGAGAAAAAGATTTCGAGCCATTCGCGCCCCCGGTCGCCTCGGATGATCGCCTCGCGATCTATGACCGCAAGCGCGTAGGGCGTGATCGCGCTGTTGGCGGGAAGTCCGAGGGACTGACGGTAAGCCTCCTTCATGATGGCATGGAAATCCGAAGCCTGCAGCTTGTTGGCGCGATCTTCGCTCAGCGCCAGACCAAGCTCGCTGCCCGGCGTAGTGGCCTTGAGATCGAAATGGAAAAGCACGCCTTTTCGTTTGTAGGCCTCGCTCAGGCTCGCCGTCAGGCTCCGACCCGCGGTGAGTTCCCGCGCTTCGATTGAATATGAACCACTTTCGTCGCGCCTGCCGCTCTCCCGGATGCGCTGCTGGATGAGTGCGTAAGATTTATCGTCGCGCTCATGAACGACCACGGTGTCGAAATGCGTGCCCGGGATTGGGCGCCCCCACTTGTTGGGGAGCTGAACCCAAGTGAAGCACGCGCACCTCAGGCTTATGCTCCAGAAGTCCTGATAGTCGTCGAAATCGATCGAGCCTGTGGAAGGGCGCCCGGCGCGTGGCGTGGAGACGAGCCCGAACGGAGGAATCAGATCCACTTCGCCAGGGCGCATCACGACCTCGAGCGCATAGTCCGGCTTGGCTGCGTCCTCACGGATGGCGACGACGTTTTCCTCGAACCAAGGCCGAAACGGAATCTTGTTCGCCGGAATAGGTTTGTCGGGATTCAGAAGGACTTCGTAGAGATGTTCCCCGGCCGCCCTCAATTCTGTCAGGAGATCGATCAGTTGGGCGTGGTGCTGGTCCACATAAGCGGTCGCGAAAGTCTCCAGGGCAGCACGCACCCGGGCTCCGGCGTCCCTCACCATTAGTTTCGAAACATTATAACCCGCGAAGCTTGTTCTCGGCTTGCCGTCAGCGCCGGCCACCGACCATTTCAGATTGAATCTGTCGCCGCTATCCAGAAGCTCAAGCCGGACAAACGTCAGAGTCAATGTCGAGCCATCCTGCTCTTCGGCTGGTCGCTCTTGCTTGACAGCCTCAAACATCTCCGTTGCTTTCAGCATGAGTTAGGGCAGTACGAACTGCGGAATGTAGCCGACGTAAACTTCTAATCAACCGGTTTCAACAAGCCAAATCCCGACCCACGGGTGCCGCTGAAGTCGATGTCTAGCTTGCGGTTCGCAGGTCACGAGAGCAGCATCAGAGCGTTTCGACAAATAGGAGGCCCCGGCGAAATACACCCGCGGCCCGGGATTTCCTGGCGGCCAAGGTGAAGTTAGCGTGGTTGGATCATACTGATTGAGCCAGACGGCCACGTTCGATCCGAAATCGAAAAGACCCAGTCTGTTCGCTGGAAAGACGCCGATGGTCGACGGCATATGCAAACCTGCGGACCTCAGATTCATTTCCGAAAGCTGGTCTGGTGCGCCGACCGCGGAGACCAGTTGCGACCATTCGACCGGCCCGGGTAGGCGAAGACTGGAGTGCTCCCGCGCGCTGAGCCAGAGCGCGTAGGCGACGGCCTCGCGCCAGGCCACGTTCGTTACCGGACGAAACGGATAGTTCTGCTGCTCTTTCCAATGTTCGCGAAGATAAGCGTTCGGCGCGTCTCCGATAACGCAGAAGCGCGCCTCGCCCTCATGTTGGCCGGAGGCGGCGGGATCCGAGAGCGAAGGCAAGATCACCCGTTCGACCTCCGCCCGCTCCGCCGGAGAGAGCATTGGCCAGAATTGGGAATCGTAGCGGTCGGGCGCCTCGCAGAAGGAGCGATACTCGCCGACGAGAACCGGCTTGCGGGCGACCTGCAGCGGCGGCACCTCCACTCGCACCGCATTTTCGCTATCCCATATCGGCACGAGGAGCTCGACCGAAGGCAAGGTGAGCGGTTCTTTGGCCGAAAGGTTCGTCACCGCCTCCCAGCAGCCGGGGTCGAGCCGCCCGAGGGCTCCGAGCAGCATCTCGCGATCAACCGGGTGCCACCGTCCGGCCTGTGTCCGGTAGGCCGCCACGGCATCCCTGGCGCAAGGCTCGAAATCTTCGGGAAGCGAATGTCGCAGCCCGTCGAGCGCTCGAATCAGCTGGTGCAGTGCGGTCGCCGCCCGCGCCGCCGCATCCTCGCTGGCGAGCGGGGCATCGCGAATTATGGCGCAGAGCGTCGTGCAATAGTCGCGAGCGAGCGCCGCATCTTCCGATTCCTGCCCGGAGCGAAGCTCGGAAAAGACTTCCGTGTCGAAGAAGACATGCGGCACCCGGTCGATGAGGACGTGCGCAGGCGATTCGTGGGAAAACGGAGGATCGTCGCCGATCAGGTCGCGGACAAGGCTGCGGCGCGCTTCTTTTGCGGCGGTCCGGCCCAGTTGCGGCGCAGCGGCAGCGTGCCAGCGTCGAGCGATGTCCGTCGCCGCCAGGTGCTCGGCGAATATCTTGTGGCGAAAGTTGTAGGTGTCAGGCTCATGTAGAACCGGCAATTGCTCGATCGCCTTGAACCGGCGAGCTCGGATTTCCCGGACCGATTTCGCATCTCCCTCGAGCCCTTTCGAGACTGCCCGGTCGATGTCGGTGACATTGATCGTCTTGCCTGCAACCGAAAGCCAAGCCAATTCCGTCAGCGATTCCCGGGGGTCGAAGGCGCCGAGGCTGCTCTCGTCGTGGCGGGTAATATGGCTGAAGAAGCGTGACAGTGCGTTCGTGTAGATCGTCGTCGCACTGCCGGAAATCTGCTTCGCCCAGCGATGCTCCTGCGAGATAAGTTGCAGGAAGAACGGAGTCCGCAGCGGCGCGCCGGCTTTGTCGTCGCCGAAGTTCTCCCTCACGACATCGAAGCTGTTGCGCAGGATTTCCGCCCGCTTGGCGGGCAGGCCGGCGGCGTGCTTGTCGATGAACTCGCTCAACTGGTCCGAGCTCAGCATGCTGAGGGTGAGCTTTTCGAAATCGTCGAGCCCGACATGCTCGTAGCCGGTCCGGCTGGAGATGATGATCCGGCCTTGGGGATGGAATAGGCGTTCCTGCCCGATCAGGTTGACGAGATGAATTTGGGGACCTTCGCTG
Organism: Alphaproteobacteria bacterium; assembly: GCA_034668865.1. GTDB lineage: Bacteria > Pseudomonadota > Alphaproteobacteria > Rhizobiales > Xanthobacteraceae > CANKHA01. The sequence goes on along the minus strand of JAXDOO010000408.1, from coordinate 2,960 downwards.
AGCTCGTCGAAACCGTCGAGATAGAGGCTGTGGGGGTGATTCTGAAGGAAGGCGCCGAGCTGGCGGGCGTCGCATTCTTCACCGTCGGTTCGTATATCCTGCGCCATCAACTCGGCCAGTGTCGAAGGCAGCTTCTCGTAGGGAAGGTCCGACAAATATTGGTTGAACCTCTTTAACTCGAAAACCATCGGGTGGCGGGACCGCTCGCCCCGCTCAGACGACGAAAGGTCCGCCTCCAATGCCGCCGCCTCGGTGAGGACTGTTGTCTTGCCGGCGCCCGGCTGGCCGAGCACCCAACACGAGGCGCGTCCGTTCAGCACCTGATCGGTTACGTCGCTGATCTCGGTAAGTCCCGGCCCACCCTTGACCGGCTTTTCCAGCAGGGCGGATAGCGAGATTCGGTCGCTCTGGTTGACCTCGAACGCGTAGACGTCGGTGTCCCCATGCCGCAGGGGGCGTTGTGCGAAGGGAAATCCCCTTCTCCATGAGGGGGCGCGTCGGCCGAGATAGCCCTGATAGTCGAAGCCCGATCGCGCGCGCGAATCCTGGGCTTCGGGCGTCGCAAACTCGATGCGTCTATTCCGGCATTGGCGTTTGACGGTCTCGATGACCTCTGAGATCCACCCGGCATCCGGCTCGTGGGCACCTTCCTCGGGATACTGCCTCCAGGCAGGCACCGCGGAGTTTAGGAAGTCGACCACATGGGAATCCGGTTTCGGGCGGCCCGGCGCGTCTTCGGGCAGCAGTTTCTCGATGGCACGGCCCCGGTCGCTCTCTTCGCCGAAATAGCAAATAAGCGTGAAAGGTGACGCACGTTTGCGGTCGTCTGGATTGCTGAGGCTGTATTTCAGATCGACATATAGATCAGCCACATCAGCTAATTCCTTATACTGCATGCCCCACTGACTATCTCTGTGCAGCTGCCTGCGCTCGTCGATAAGCATAATGATCACACGCGCGGAATTTACTGCATCCCATTGCACCTTCGGAACATTCTCTTCTGCCAAGTCAAAACACAACACGTCTGGAGTCAATTTTGCCTGCAGAGCTTCCACAAGATGTTTTTGCTTTTCATTTATTTCGTTCTTGCCGACGCGATAGCTCAAGAATATGTCATGCCGAAATGGGCGGAGTCCAACGCTCTTACGGATATCGTTTGGAGAGATCTCGTCGGCAGGTGTCATCATACAAACCCTAGGCTCCTAACAATCCGCTGATGATCCTGGATTCGGCAGTCTTGAACTGCTCGGAGGCCAGGAACTCGTCGCGCCGGGGTCGGGGCGAGTGGATCGTGAAGTCGTCGATGATCCGCAGCGGCGGTCCCGACAGGACGAGCACGCGATCCGACAGGATCACCGCTTCCTCGACGCTGTGGGTCACGAACAGGGTGGAGCGCGTCTCATCCGAGACATTCACCTCCAGATGTTCGAAGATGGAAATCTTCGTTCGCACGTCGAGCGAGCCGAAAGGTTCGTCCATGATCAGCACGGCCGGCCTCGCCAGCAGGCTGCGTGCAAGTGCCACGCGCTTGCTCTGGCCTCCGGAGAGCTGTCTCGGATAGCGGTCGAGCAGGCTGGCGAGACCGAGTCGCTCGGCGGTGTCGCAGATCACTTCCGGGTTCGTCTCCCCCGACAATTCAAGGTTCCGGCGAACGGTCAGCCAGGGGAAAGTATCGTAATTCTGAAACATGTAGGAAATCGGCGTTTGCCCCGGCGATGTTCTGATCGAGATCTCACCCGCCGCGACCTTGTCCATTCCTGAAATGAGTCGCAGCAAAGTGGTCTTGCCGCTTCCGGACGGACCGAGCATCGCCGTTATCTGTCCTGAGAAGAGCTCGAGGCTGAAGCCGTCGAGGATCCGGCGGCCGCCGAACGCGAAGGCGGCCTCGTCGATGGCGACGATGGCGCTATCGACGCGTTGCATCGTCATGCCATCGAAAGAGGACGCGCTTCAGGAGCGCCATCCCGAGGTCGGACGCGTAGCCGATCAGGCCGAACAGAAGGATGCACGCATAGACGTCTTCGACCCGGAAAAAGCGTTGAGCCAGGTAAAGCTCCTTGCCGAGGCCGTGCTGCGCGCCGACGACTTCCGCGACGACGAGAAAGGTCCAGGCGAAACTGAGGTTAATCCTCAGCATGTCCCAAAGCCGTGGCGAGGATGCCGGAATGACCGTGTTGGCAAAGAGCCAGCGGGAGCTTTGCTGCCGGGCGTAGGAGGCTCCGGTGAGCCGTGCCAACTCGACGTAGCGCACGTCGAAATCCTCGAGGATATCCATCGTCATCCGAAAGTTGAAGAAAAACACCCCGACGAAGATGACCGCTGTCTTATAGAGTTCGTCTATACCGAAATAGATGACGAGAAGGGCAGTGAAGGCCGTCGGAGGAATATAGCGAATGAAGCTGAGCGGGGGCGAGAAAGCCGTCGCCGTCACCGCCCGCAGGGCGATGGTGAAGGCGATGACGATCGACGCGACCGCCGCGATCCAGAATCCGGCGATCACGCGGGCCGTGCTTGCCAGCACATCCACCCATCCACCGTTGACGAGCAGATTGACCGCTGCCCAGACCGCAGCGGCCGGCGTAGGGATTCGTGTAGGTCCATCGGGATTGAGGGAATGCCCCAGATACCAGATTCCGACGAACACCATCAGACCGCCTATCTGGGCGAGCAGATTACCGCGACGGCCGACCGCCGCGCGCTCCCATAAGAGAATCTGAGTGCGAGTGCGGGCGAGAAGCAGGATTATCGTAAGGCCGGACAAGATGAGGGCAGCGCCGGCCCACGCGGCGGTCATGGCGCCGCGAATGCCCTAGCGGCGATCGGCTGGATGTCTGCGATCGATACTCGCCTTCGACCCGCTACTCCGCGACTGACATAGTAACGGTCGATGTTTTGCAGCAATTCCATGACCGGGGGTTCGCCCGTCGGCACCTGTGCGAGAAAGCGTGCGTTTTCCTGAG
>JAXDOO010000407.1:0-3873 GCA_034668865.1 Alphaproteobacteria bacterium | reverse complement strand
TTATCACGACGAAAATGGCGCCGGGCCGGCGTTCTGCCGCTACGCCATCTCCACCACCTGGCCATCCCGCAGGGTCACCCGACGGTCCATGCGGGCGGCGATGTCCATATTGTGGGTGGCGACAATGATGGCGAGGCCGGAGGCGCGGACGAGCTGAGCCAGCGCCTGGAAGACGTGGTCGGCGGTGCGCGGATCGAGATTTCCCGTCGGCTCGTCGGCGAGCAGGATGCGCGGCGCATTGGCGACCGCGCGGGCGATCGCCACCCGTTGCTGTTCCCCGCCCGACAGCTCCGCCGGGCGATGGTTGAGGCGGCTCTCGAGCCCGAGGTAGCCAAGCAGTTCAGCTGCGCGGCGGTCGGCCTCCGCGCGCGGCAGACCGCGGATCATTTGCGGCAGCGCCACGTTCTCGATGGCGGAAAATTCCGGCAACAGATGGTGGAACTGGTAGAAGAAGCCGATCTCGGTGCGGCGGATGCGGGTGCGTTCGCGGTCCGGCAGCTGCGAGGTGGCGACCGAGTCGATATAGACCTCGCCGGCATCCGCGTGCTCGAGCAGGCCCGCAATGTGCAACAGCGTCGACTTGCCGGCGCCGGACGGCGCTACCAGCGCGATCGACTGGCCGGGCCAGACGGCGAGCTCGGCGCCCTTGAGAATTTCCAGCAGCACGTCGCCCTGCCGGTAATAGCGTTCGATCGCGTGCAGAAAAAGGATGGGGTCTTCGTCGCGCGCGGGGCCCGGATCGGTCATCTAGTCCCTTTCACTCGTAACGCAGGGCTTCGACCGGATCGAGCCGCGCGGCCCGATACGAGGGATAGAGCGTCGCCGCAAGCGACAAAAGCAGCGCCATCACCACGACGGCGAAGGTTTCTCCGGGGTCCATCTGGGCCGGCAGGCGCGACAGGAAATAGAGCTCGGGCGAAAACAGCTCGGTGCTGGTGAGCCAGGAGATGAACTGCCGGATCGACTCGACATTGAGGCAAACCAGCAGTCCGAGGAAGAAGCCGAACAGCGTGCCGACCACGCCGATGGCGGCCCCGGTGATCAGGAAGACCCGCATGATGGAGCGCTGGGTCGCGCCCATGGTGCGCAGGATGGCGATGTCGTGGCTTTTGTCTTTCACCAGCATGATCAGGCCGGAAATGATGTTGAGCGCGGCCACGAACACGATCAGCGTCAGGATCAGGAACATGACGTTGCGCTCGACTTGCAGGGCATTGAAGAAGGTCGCGTTGCGCTGACGCCAATCCACCATGAAGATCGGCCGCCCGGCGGCCTCGGTGATGAGCTTGCGGAAACGGTCGATGCGGTCGGGATTGGTGGTGTAGACCTCGATGGCGGTGACGTCGCCGGAGCGGTTGAAATAGGTCTGCGCTTCGGTCAGCGGCATGAACACGAAAGCGGCGTCGTATTCCGACATGCCGATCTCGAATACCGCAGCGATCTTATAGGCCTTGATGCGCGGCACGGTGCCGAGCGGCGTCACCGCCCCGCGCGGCGCCACCAGCGTGACGGTATCGCCCGAGCGCAGCGACAATTGATCGGCCAGGCGACGTCCGATCAGCACACCCTGCCCCTCGTCGAAGCCTTCGAGCGAGCCCTGCTTGACGTTGTTGGCGATCGAAGGAAGCTTGCCGAGATCGGCGACCCGCATCCCGCGCACCAGCACGCCGGAGGCGCTGAACGGCGAGGACGCCAGCGCCTGGCCTTCCACGATCGGCGCGGCCAGCACGATGCCCTCGATGCCGGCTACGCGCGCGGCGACCTGCTCCCAATCGGTGAGCGGCGATTCCAGCGGCTGGATCAGCAGGTGGCCGTTGAGGCCGAGGATCTTGTCCAACAGCTCCTTGCGGAAGCCGTTCATCACCGCCATCACGATGATCAGCGTGGCGACGCCCAGCATGATGCCGAGAAAGGAAAAGCCGGCGATGACCGAGATGAATCCTTCCTTACGCCGCGCCCGCAGATAGCGCAGCGACAGCATCCATTCGAAAGGCGCGAAAGCACGGGTGCCGGTGGGTTCGCTCATCAATCGCTCTTCCCAGCCACGATTTCACATGATTCTGGCAGATTCACGCCATCCGGAAGCGACAAAACCGCCGCAGCGCACAGGTTCATGAGGTCAGCCGCGCGATTGCATCCGCCGGGCTCAGCAATTCACGCGACCCGTCGGCGCGGCGTTTGAGCTCGACCTTGCCTTCCGCCAGTCCCTTGGGACCGACCAGAATCTGCCAGGGAACACCGATCAGATCGGCGGTGGCGAATTTGGCGCCCGCCCGCTCGTCGAGGTCGTGATAGAGCACGTCGATGCCTTTGGCCGTGAGCGCACGATACAGGTTTTCGCTGGCGGCATCGGTGTCGGCCGCGCCCTGTTTGAGATTGAGGATTGCCACTTTGAAGGGCGCCACCGCTTCCGGCCATTTGATGCCGGCGTTGTCGTGATAGGCCTCGATGATGGCGCCGACGAGGCGGGAAACGCCGACGCCGTAGGAGCCGCCGTGCACGAGCCGCTCGGCGCCATCCGGGCCGGCCACCTGCGCCTTCATCGGCTCGGAATATTTGGTGCCGAAATAGAAGATCTGCCCGACCTCGATGCCGCGCGTCTGCAGGCGCCGGTCGGGCGGCACCTCGCGCTCGAAGCGCGCGGCGTCATGCACGTCCTCGGTGGCGGCGTAGAGGCTGGTCCAGGGCTGCACCTGGCCCGTGAGGTCTGAATTGTAATCGACGTCGGCGCCGGGCACCGGAAGCGCCAGCACGTTCTTGTCGCAGTAGACCGCCGATTCGCCGGTATCCGCGAGGATGATGAATTCGTGCGAGAGATTGCCGCCGATGGGGCCGGTCTCCGCCGCCATCGGGATGGCTTGCAGCCCCATGCGGGCAAAGGTGCGCAGGTAGGCGACGAACATCTTGTTGTAGGAAACGCGCGCCGCCGCCTCATCGATATCGAAGGAATAGGCATCCTTCATCAGGAATTCGCGTCCGCGCATGACCCCGAAACGGGGCCGCTGCTCGTCGCGGAATTTCCATTGGATGTGATAGAGAATTTTCGGCAGCTCACGATATGAGCGGATATAGGCGCGAAAAATTTCGGTGATCATCAGTTCGTTGGTCGGGCCGTACAAGAGATCGCGCTCGTGCCGGTCCTTGATGCGCAGCATCTCAGGGCCATAGGCGTCGTAACGGCCGCCCTCGCGCCACAGGTCAGCGAGCTGCAAAGTCGGCATCAAAAGCTCGATTGCGCCGGCGCGGTCCTGCTCTTCGCGCACGATCTGCTCGATCTTTCGCAACACGCGATGCCCGAGCGGCAGCCAGGCGTAAATTCCGGCCGCCTCCTGCCGCAGCATGCCGGCGCGCAGCATCAGCCGGTGCGAGGCGATCTCCGCCTCTTTCGGCGTCTCGCGCAGGATCGGCAGGAAGTAGCGGGACAATCGCATCGGGCTGGGCTCTGGAATCGGCGGCGGGGCGCCGGCCGACAGAAACCGGAACCGGCGGAAAAAACAAGGGCTATCAAGGCGTTCCGGCTTCATATTCGTGTCATCCCTGACCGCCAGGATGCGCTGGCTGGCTGGCCTTAGCCGGGATGGTGCGTGACAGAAGCCGGGCGGTCGGGTAGCGTCGCGTCCGCTGGTGGGGCGTTCCGATATGCCACCATCCGCAGCGGTCCAAGTCTGGGAGGACCTTCAAAGCGCGAGAGCGCGCGGCTCCGAACACGGAGCAGAATAGCGAGTAGCTTGCGTATCAGCAGGGCTTCGGCCCTGCTCTTTTTTTAAGGCTGTGGCAGCCAGCGCGCCAAATCGTCGAGCGTTATCAATCGATATTGATAGATAGCAAACCACGCGGCGAACACCGCGGCCGACACGATCGTGGTCCACAATA
>JAXDOO010000406.1:0-5608 GCA_034668865.1 Alphaproteobacteria bacterium | reverse complement strand
CAACGCCCAGACCACGGCCGAAGTTTCACGCTTTCAGCCGAAGCATGCTGGCCCGAAGTGGGCCCCGCTTCGGCTGAAGCGTGCTGATCTCCGTAATGTCGCTTTCAAGACTTACTTACGGCTGCCGCCGTCGGCCCCACTGCTGCCGGGGCTAAATAAAAATAGACCGCCGCCGCCGACATCCGCGCTGGCACTACTGGCGCTGCCGGAACCACTGGTTTCCGAACGCCGGACGATTCTCGCCAGGCTTCCTTGAGCCATCGCACTGATCCCGATTTCATTCCGGTCCATGGGATCCTGACTTGGTGAGATCGTTGACACCTTCAGATTGCCCAGAGCTTCGCCCCTGGTTTCCTCGGAACCTTCGGCGAAAGCCGGCAGGGTAAGCGCGGCCACAAGAGCCGCCGTCGTGATGAAGGTTTTCATCCTGCATCTCCTGTCTAGCAACTCGCCCCAATGCCCCTTAATCAACACGCTAGGAGGGGTCGAGGTTTTCACGACCCTTCACCTATCAACGTCCCAGCAGAGGTCGAGGTTTCACTGAAATACCCCCGCATTGCAGGGCACCCCCGCCATGCGCGTGTCACAAAAGGGCGAAATTGAGAAAGTTCCGGCGGTCAAAAAATCGCCTAAAGTATTGACCTTTGCGGCGAGTCAATAGGTGGACTTCAGCCGCAGATGGTCGAGCCGGTTAGCCGATCGAACCTCGAGCCGGCGCTTTTGGTTTTCTTGCAGGACGTCGATCGGGATAATCGCGCCGGCCGCTCCGCGCGCCCAAACGCCGCGGTAAAATTCGCTCAGCGTTACGGTTTCTTTCCCCGCCACGCCGACAATGACGTCACCTTTGCGCAGACCGGCTAACTGCGCTGGACCGCCTTGCGTCACGCGCTGGACTTCGAGGCGGCCGTTTACTGCTTCGGCGCTGACGCCAAGCCATGGACGTCGGGGCCCGGTCACCTGTCCGGCCGACGTGAGATCGGCAAGGATGGGCGGGAGCATGTCGATCGGAACGAACATATTTCCGGCGACAGCGCTGCCGTCACCGACCGCGTCGCCCACGATCAGCGAGCCGACGCCGATCAACTTGCCTTCTCGATTAATGAGAGCCGCGCCGCTCCATTCCGGATGCGGCGGCGAGGTAAAAATCGCCCGGTCGAGCAGATATTCCCAACTCCCGGCAAACTCGCGCGCCGCGGCGACATGCGCGGGCAACACCATGCTGGGGCCGCCGGCACTGACAACCAGGACTGCATCGCCCTTTTTCAGGTTAGCTGCCGTGCCGAGCGTCATCGGACGGACTTTCAGCGGCGTCATCGCGCGCAGAAGGCCGAAGCCGGTCTCGTGGTCGTATCCCACGACGCTGGCCGGTAGGGTGCGTCCGTCCTCGAGCGTCACTTCCGCGGCATGAGCTTCCACCATGAGATAGCCGATGGTGAGCACGAGCCCGCTGTCGTCAATGACGATGCCGGAACCCTCGCGTTCGCGGCCGAGATTTTCCGTCGTGCGCGCATCGGGATTGATGAAGGTCTTCACCCCGACGACGCCGGAAATCAGTTGCTGTAGCGACGGCGATTGCGCCCGCGCGCCGGTGATCACGGCAACCGACAGGGCGGCGGCCAGCAGCGTCAGCTGAAGAAAATTTGCGCGGCGAGAGATCATGCGAAGCAGCTCCGGCAGCCGGCGATTATAGTCGAGACCGCTTTCGGGTATAGAGCTTCCGCGCTTCACTCGCGCAGGCCGACCAGGCGCACCGCGCAAGCCTTGACCTGGGCATTTCTCTTGGCGGCACCCGCCTCGGCCACCTGCGGCTTGAATTGAGCCATGCCGCGCAGGACCGCATCCTTGCCTGGCAAATATTTTGCGCCCGCGGATGTGGCACAAGAGGGGCTTGACCCCGCACGCCGCAACCGTCGTGATAGCTAAGCCGTTGCGACCGGAGACGAATTGACGATGCTCACGTCCGAAGAACTGGAGCGCTATGCGCGCCATATCGTGCTGCGCGAGGTGGGTGGGCCGGGGCAAAGCGCGCTCAAAAGCGCGCGGGTGCTGGTCATCGGCGCGGGCGGCCTCGGCGCGCCGGTGCTGCTCTACCTCGCCGCCGCCGGCGTCGGCACGCTCGGAATTATCGACGACGACACCGTGTCGCTTTCCAACCTTCAGCGGCAAGTCATCCATGCCACGCCCGATATCGGACGGCAGAAAGTGGAGAGTGCGTCGGATGTAATCCGCCGCCTCAACCCGCATGTGAGCATAGAAGCGCATGCCACCCGGCTCACGGCGGACAATGCGATCGATCTCATCAGCCGTTATGACGTCGTGGCCGACGGTTCGGATAATTTCGCCACCCGCTATCTCGTCTCCGACGCCTGCTATTTCGCGCAGCGGCCATTGGTCACCGCCGCGGTCGGCCCGTTTGACGGCACGCTCACGACGCTGCGCCCGCACGAGGCCGGCGCCGACGGCAAACCGAATCCGACCTATCGCTGCCTCTTTCCCGAGCCGCCGCCGGCGGGCACCGTGCCGGCCTGCGCGGAAGCGGGCATCCTCGGCGCGCTTCCCGGCGTGCTCGGTTCGCTGATGGCCTTCGAGGTGATCCGCGAGATTGTGAATTTCGGCGAAGGACTGGTTGGGCGCCTGCTGATGATTGACGCCCTGGCAATGCGATTCGAGACGCTGAGCTACGCCTGGGACCCCGCCAATCCGCTGTCGGGGGAGAATCCAACCATCAAGGAACTGGCCGGGACGCTCTGAAGGCCGGCGCTTTTGCACTCACCCACCGGTTGTTCCCTCTCCACCGGTCTGCCAGAATGATTTCATCCGGGCAGCACGACCAACGCGCCACTAGAGCGCGCCGCTCGGGTTCGAGGAGCGGGACGAATGGATTTCAGCATCTTCGACTACATCACGGTCAACACGTTCTGGACGATCCTGTTCATCGCCCATGCGCTGCTCGCCGTCGCCCTGCTCGGCGCGCTGACCCATCAAGCGGTCTCGGTATTGATGCCAGTGCGGCAGGCGGCGGGGGCCAATTTCGTGACCCGCTTCCGGGCGGTCCAGGGAGCCGGCTATGCCACCGCGGTCTGCGTGCTCTGGGTGCTCACCTTCCTGATGGGCGCCTGGATCTACGTGAAATACCGGACCTATGTCCGCATCCCGATCGAAAACCGCGGCTATTGGAAAACGCAGGGCACCTTCGAGCTGAAGGAGCACCTCGTCACCATCGGCCTCGGCATGCTGCCGGCCTATTGGTATCTCTGGAAGAACAAGGCGCCGGAATATGGCAGCGCCCGCAAATGGGTCACCGTCGTGCTCGCGGCCTTCTGCTGGTACGCCTTCCTGATCGGACACATCCTCAACAATGTGCGAGGCTTCGGATAATGAGCACAGAGACCGTCACTTCTCCCGGTACTGTCGTCTCCGCTCCCGCGCGGTCCGCGGTAGCGGCATCGGCCAGGGTGCGGACCTTCGTCGTCGTCTTCTCCATCACCGCAACGGTGGTCTATGTGCTGTGCGACCTCCTGGGCTGGCCGCTGTTCACCTATCATCCCGCCACCGGGCGGCTCGAATGGGGCTACGCGCTGCCTCGCCGTAACGAGGGGCCGGTGATGTACTGGTACGGCTGGGTGCTGACAACGGCGATCGTGTCGACCGTGGTCGCGGCGCTCGCCACCTTCGTTCCTGAGAACGTGACCAGGAGGATCCCTCTTTTCACTTTGTGGCTGCTGCCGGTGCTAGCGGTGCCAATCATGTTCTGGTCGCTGATGAACTTCTGGACAAAGTAGCGGCGCAGCATTGGCCAGTTCCAAGCGGAGCAAACTATCTGGAGCAGGAATGATGAATCGTGGGCAGGCGTGGATCGTAGCCGTCGCGTTGATCGGCCTCGCTGTTGTTGTTCCGGTGGGCGCATGGGCGGGAGGCGAGCTGTCGGATGATGATCACGACGAGGGAGACACCACCAAAGGTCCCTACGGCTTCGTCAAGGACACCCGCGGCAACGCGCTCCCGGAAGCGACGGTGACGGTGGACATCAAGAACCGCGGCCAGCTCGTCACCCAGACCAACATCCTCGGCGCCTATAAAATCCCCGCCTTCGGCATAGAGATAAAGGTCGAAGACGTGACGATCAGCTGCAAGAAGGACGGCTACAAGCAGGTCAGCGTGGTGGAGAATGGCGTTACCGACCCAAACGGCGGCTTCGAGGTCGAGTGCACGATGCAGAAGCTGTAGCGCCGCGCGGAGTTTCCCGATTATGGCGTTGCGTAGCCTGGTCGCGCTGCTGATCTATTTTTCCGCCATTCCCAGCGCCAGCAGCGAGGGCATCCCGCTCCGCTACGCGCAGGCCTATTCGTCGTTGCGCACGATCTTTGCGCTGCCGCTGTTCATCGCCGAGCGCGAGGGCTTCTTCGTGCGCGAAGGCCTGGCCTTCAGCATGGTGCCGGTGTCCGGCGGCGGCGAGAGACTGGTCGAAGCGCTGCATGACGGCTCGGCCGATATCGCGCATGTCGCGACGGCCTTCCTGATCCAGGCGGCGTTGAAGGGCTCGGACGCCGTCGCCGTCACCGCCGAATTCAACAACCCGGTCTACAGCCTGATCGCCAAGCCGGAGATCCGGAACTATGCCGACCTCAAGGGCAAACTGCTCGGCGTCGCGGCGGAGAACGGCTCGATCACGCTTTCCATCCGCAAATTGCTCAGCCTCAACGGCGTGCAGCGCGAGGATTTCCGCGCCCGCTTTGTCGACGGCACGCCGGACCGGTTGACCTGCCTGACCAAGGGCGATTGCGACGCGGTGCCGCTCGGCCAGCCGCATGATTTCCTCGCGCTGCGGCGCGGCTATCAGCTGATCGGGCTCTCCACCGACGCGGTGCCGGATTATCTCTATACCGTGACCGTGGCGCGGCGCTCTTGGGCGGAAGCCAATCAGGACAAGCTGGTGCGTTACGCCCGTGCCATGGCGGCGGCCTTCAAATATATCCGCGATCCGAACAACCGCGCCGAGGTGGTAAAGACGATCGTCGATACCACCGGCTTCGCCGAGGAGAACGCCAAACTCACGCTTGAGCTGTATTTCGAGCCGGAGCGGAATGTACTGCCGCAAGCCGGCGAGATCAGCATCAAGGGCATGCAGCAGGTGATCGCGCTGATGGCAGAAGGTGGAATCCTCAAACCGCCGTTGCCACCACCCGAGCGCTTCATCGACCTGCGCTATCTGCAAGCGGCGGGGATTCAGTAGTCAATAAGCCAAGAGCTTTGCGACTATCACCACGCTGATGCTCACAGCATCGAGGGCAGCACGCGGTCGGGCGGCTTGTGCCCATCCATGAAGGTCCTGATATTGATGATGACCTTCTCGCCCATGTCGATCCGGCCTTCCAGCGTGGCCGAACCCATATGTGGCAGGATCACCACCTTGCCGGCGCGCGCGAGCCTGACAAGCTTCGGGTTCACCGCCGGCTCATGCTCGAACACGTCGAGCCCCGCGCCGGCGATCTCGCCGGCTTCGACCAACTGTGTCAGCGCTTTCTCGTCGATCACCTCGCCGCGCGCAGTGTTGACCAGATAGGCCTCGGGCCGGATCAGCTTCAGCCGCCGCGCCGACAAAAGGTGA
>JAXDOO010000405.1:0-4020 GCA_034668865.1 Alphaproteobacteria bacterium | reverse complement strand
AGCTGCTCGAGCCCGGTCTGGTAGAAACCGCTCATGCGCTTTCGCTGGATGAACCAGTCGCCATACCGCTCGGCCGACAGCGGAAGCTCGGGAATGACTTGCACACCGAACGTTCCCTCCCGGAGGCCTTTTCCACCGTCCTCGCGGAGGGCAGGTCGCTTGTCGAACACAGGCCCACCGTCGATCCGGCCGCGACAGGCGTAGGTAAGGCAAATGACCGGGATTTCTTCTGCGTGGCAGAAGTTGATCAGCTTGACAGTCGGCTCGACGATCCGGAGCATGTGACTGATGTCGACATTCAACCGGGCATAAGCGCCGTCATTGCTGAACCACTCGTTTTGGAAATCAATCAGGATCAATGCGGTTTTTTTCGGCGACAACTTGGCGGAGACGCGCGGCACGCTTACCAGATCACCTTCAGTCTTTGCATTCATGGGATACCGCCTCGCCCTCTGACAAACGCTTCGGCAGGAGCAGTTGCCTTTGCAGAGAAAGGCAGCTGCGAGATCCATCAAGATTTATCGGCTCACCCAAGTGTCATAAGCCGGCTGGTAGTACTTCATCCAGAGATCCACCCGCAGATCGCGCAAGGTCGGGCAGTTCTTGCGGGCATCATCGACGAGATCGAGATCGCATTCGGCGATGATGTGTGTGTTCTCTTGGTCTCCGCCGAACGCGATGATTTCGCCATGGGGATTGATGATCATGCTCTCGCCGAAATAGTCGTTGTTTCCTTCCTGGCCAATGCGGTTCGCATAGACGCAGAACATCCCATTGTCCAAGGCGCGCGACCTATTGACGAGCTCCCAGTGGGGCCCATGAGCATAGCGGGGTGCTGCGACGGGGCAGAACATGATTTCCGCTCCCAGCATCGCGATAATGCGAGGCGGCTCCGGATATTGGCGATCGTGGCAGATGATGGTGCCAAACTGGGCGTTCGGCTGGGAGGTCGTCTGGTGAACGCTGAACTTTTGGCCGGCACGGAAATACATCTTCTCTAGCGCGCGCATTCCGGCGACCTGCGTCTTGCGGTAGACGTCGATGATGTTGCCGTCCGGCCCGATCGTGATCGCCGAATTGAAATAGATGCCGGGGGCACCTTTCTCGAACATTGGGAAGATAATGTAGATGCCGAGCTTCTTGGCCAAGCTGGCAATCACATTGGTCGATGGCCCAGGGACCGGCTCGGCCTCATCGAAGAGAGCCCAGTCCTTCTGACCGAAACAGCGGTCATAATCGGTCGTGCAGAGCTCACCGCACAGAACCATCTTGGCGCCATCCTTGGCGGCAGCCTCGATGAGCTTCGTGGTGCGCTCAAGCTTGGCCACGACAGGTGCGCGGGGAAGCGCTTTTTCCTGCAGCGCAGCGATCTTGATCAAACGTCCCGACATTTGGTCCCTCCTCCCCTTCAAGTCATTCATCATAGATCAGGCCCGGCCAATTTCCAACCGATTAGTGGCGCACAGTTCCGAATATCGGCACTATGATGAGGAAAGACCCGACAAGCCTTGCGGACCGGCCTGGGTCTTCGCGCTTGCACGCGAGTGGCGCAACGTGCGTGTCGCGCCCCCATGGCCCCGCGCGTGTGTGCTTTTGAGGTGGGTCGGGAATGTAAAGAAGCGAAGGGGGATTTGCTGGGCGCTGGCAAACCCAGCCGCGACCGAACACAAGCGAAAGTGCGATGACTGTGTCGTGACTGCGCAATTCCTGTTCGATCAGGCGTTTCGAAAGCTCGTTGCGGAGCGTTGCGCTGAATTCACGCGGGCTGCGCGGGCGCCGAGCATTCTAAAGCGGGCAGCGGTCGCACTGACATTGCTCCCGGTGGCTGACGGCGTGAGCGACGCCGCACTTCTTGTTACGCTTCGATCGTCAGCGCTTCGCGCGCACAGCTCCCAGTGGGCGCTTCCCGGCGGACGCTGTGATGCGGACGAAGATGCGCAAGCGGCCGCGGTCAGGGAGTTGAAAGAGGAAACCGGATTGCACGCCACGAGGGCGGATATCCTTGGAATTCTCGACGACTACGATACGCGCTCGGGTTATCGCATTACGCCGGTCGTCGTTTGGGTCGAAGATCGCAGTTCGCTAGCGCCAAACCCGCTCGAAGTAGAATCGGTGCACTGCATACCACTGCAGCATTTCGCGGATCCGCAAGCGGTCGAGTTTGTGCCTGTTGAAGGTGACGCGCATCCGCTCATCCGCTTCCGGCTTGAGGGTGAATTTCTCCATGCGCCAACCGCCGCGATTATCTATCAGCTGTGCGAAGCCATTCACGGGCGTACGACGCGTGTCGCGGACTTCGTCCAGCCCGCGTTCGCGTGGCGGTGATTGAGTTCGGCTAGGCGTGAGCCATGAGGGGAAGATTCCTCTCTGGCGTTGGCGCCAGGATCTCGCCGCCTGGTACCGAGACCGACGCGTCGTGGAGAATCCAGTCTGCCGCGATCATCCCTATCACGGGCGCAAGCTGGATACCGTAACCGCCAGCGCCGGCAGCGGTGATGAGCCTGGGTTCGGACGGATCGACGGCACCAACGAACGGCCGATGGTCCGCAGTGACGGGATAGAGGCCTGCCCAGCCGCGGCCTAAACGGGCACCGGGCAAGTGTGGAACGCGCTCCAGAAGCAGCTCCGCAAGCATGATCCTCGATTCGTCATTGCATTGGTCGTTGTAGTTGTCAGGATCCTCTGGAGGCGACGGATTGACCTTGTGAATTTCCGCGATCAGTTCGTTGCGCTTTTCATAACGAAAGTTGAGCCCGGTCCCTTCGCCGTCAACGAGGTCCATGACCATGGGCATCGTGTAGCCGAGCGGCTCGTCGAGATGGATGGTGATCGCCTCATGCCGCTCGGGATATACATGCAGCGTCTGTCCAAAAAGCTCAGCGACCGCCGGAGCCCAAGCGCCCGCCGCGTTGACCACGACATCGCAGTCGATTGGGCCCTTGTCGGTTTCCAGCGTGTAGTGACCGCTTTTCCGGGTTACTCCGACGAGCCTTCGGTACTGATGGATCTTTCCACCCAGCGCGCGCACCTTATCGGCGACGAAGGTGCACATCTCGTGAGGATCCAGAAAGCCGTCATCGGGCCCGAACAGCCCCCCCTCGAGCCCATCCGTGTTGATGTGCGGAACGAGCTTGCGCAGTTCGTCTGCTTGGTAGAGGCGCGACCTGAGGCCAGCTTCATGCTGGATCTGCACTGACTTTGCGAACAGGTCCATTTGTTGAGCGGTCCGCCCAAGCCGGAGATAACCAATATGGTTGAAGCCCAGGCCGAGGCTTTCCCACTGGCGCAATTGGCGCAGCGAATGAACGCGCAACGAAATATCGAAGGCATCCGTCAGCTGCGTGCCGACAACGCCGACCGAGCGGCCGCTTGAACCGGAGGCAATGGAATGAGCGTCAATAACCGTGACAGCAGCGCCCTGCTCGCTCAGGCTATAGGCCGAGCACATCCCGAGCGTGCCAGCTCCGATGACTACGACGTGGGGAGGCGTTGTCATTCAATCATCCATCGCGTGTTGCGCCGCGACGCGCGGGAACAATAAGCAGCTTGTCATCGGGGCTGATTGGCGATCTCGCCTAGCGTTTCATCGATCACGCCCAGGATCTGTCGCGCGTCATCCTCCGTCATCGGAGTCGAGAGTGCGAACAGCCCATAGCTGGCCGAAAGAACGCCGCGGTTGAGCAGGCCCTTGTGGAAGGCGTCGAGCTTTCTGCGCTCGGCTGCCCCCGGATAGACTGAGCGATAATCGGCAACGGGATGGCCGGTGAAGTGGACCTTGAACATTGAGCCGAGGCCAACGCATTGGCCAGCGAGGCCATGCTTGCGCAAAGATTCGTTGGCGCCTTCGCGCACCAGGGTGCCAATCCGGTCGAGGTGGGCGAAACTCTCTTTCGTGAGGGCGCGCATCGAGGCAAGGCCGGCGCGCATGGTCACGGGATTCGCTGTGAATGTGCCGCCGTGCGGCAAGGCCGGCTTTCCGCGCGACGGGTCGAACACCGCCATGACCTCAGCGCGCCCGCC
>JAXDOO010000404.1:0-2759 GCA_034668865.1 Alphaproteobacteria bacterium | reverse complement strand
AAAAGCCGCACGCGGGAACCAGTCCCGGTGCCTCCCGGCCGCGCACGGAACGTGCTAGAGTTCCGCGCGTCGGGAGCTAACGCCATCGATCATCCGAGCCATCTATGACAAGACGCTTCGAGCTCGTGCCGGCCCTCGCAGCCGCGCTGGTGCTGCTCGCGGCGCCCTCGCCGTTGCCGGCACAGACCGCGCCGACCGAGCGTGAGCTGCAGATCTATGCCGGCCTGCATGCCGCCGCCGCCAGCGGCGATGTCGCCGAGATCGAAAAGCTGATCGCCGAGGGCGAGAAGCCGAACATTCAGGATGCCAACAGCCGCACGCCGTTGCACGTCGCCGTCTTCCGCCGCCAGCAGGCGGCCGCGCAGGCGCTGCTGCGGCTCGGCGCCAATCCCAATGCCAAGGACGCGCAGCGCTACGACATCGTCACCATCGCCGCGGTGCAGAACGATCTCGAGATGCTCAAGATCGCGCTCGCCGGCGGCGGCAGTGCGCGCAACATCACCAGCACCTATGACGGCACCGCGCTGATCGCCGCCGCCCATCTCGGCCACGTCGATGTCGTGCGCACGTTGATCGCGGCCGGAGCCCCGCTCGACCACGTCAACAATCTCGGCTGGACTGCGCTGATCGAGGCGGTCGTGCTCGGCAACGGCGGCAAGAACCACATCGACATCGTCGAGGCGCTGGTCAAGGCCGGCGCGGACGTCGACATCAAGGACCGCCACGGCACCACAGCCCTCGGCCATGCGCGCCAACGCGGCTATTCGGAGATGGTGAAGCTCCTGGAGCCGGCGAGCGGCCGCCGCACATGAGAACAAAGCAAAATTCCATGGCGCAAAGCGTCATGCCGGCGCTGATTGGTCTTTGCATGGCCCTCGCCGCAGCTCCCGTGCAGGCGCAAACCTATCCCAGCCGCCCGATCAAACTGATCGTGCCGTTTCCTGCTGGCGGTCCGATCGATGTCATGGCGCGCCTGATCGGTCAGAAGCTGTCGTCAAGCTTCGGGACCGTAGTGGTCGAGAACCGGCCGGGAGGCGGCAGTACCGTTGGATTGAAAGCCGTCGCAGCCGCCGACCCGGATGGCTACACCTTCCTCTTCGGCGGCACGATGACCTTGAGCGTCTTTCCGCCGCTGTTCAGAGGGTCCGAAGGCGATGCCATCCGTGCGATGACGCCGATCTCGCTGGTGTCGAGCACGCCGTTCGTGCTCGTGGTGGCGCCGCGCGTGCCCGCAACA
Organism: Alphaproteobacteria bacterium; assembly: GCA_034668865.1. Taxonomy (GTDB): domain Bacteria; phylum Pseudomonadota; class Alphaproteobacteria; order Rhizobiales; family Xanthobacteraceae; genus CANKHA01. Next base: position 1,522 of record JAXDOO010000404.1, on the reverse strand, counting down.
ACCGTGCCCGAGCTGATCGGCTATGCGAAGGCCAACCCCGGCAAGTTGAATTTCGGCGCGCCGGCAGGCGCAACGCCACTGCTGGTCGGCGAACTGTTCAAGATGAAGGCCGGCATATCCTTCACGACCATCCCCTATCGGGGCGCCGCGACCACCATGAACGACATGCTGACCGGACAGATCGACATGGCGCTGGAGCCGACCTCGGTTACGCTTGCCCATGTGGCTGACGGAAAAATCCGCCCGCTCGCGGTGACGAGCGCGACCCGCAACTCCGAACTTCCCATGCTGCCGACCATGGCCGAGAGCGGCGTTTCCGGTGTCGTTGCCGTGTCATGGACGGGCGTGTCGGGCCCGTTCGGTACGCCGCCGGAGATCGTGGCGAAACTCAACCGCGCGATCAACGACGCGCTCGCTTCGAACGATATGAAGGCTGCGCTGCGTAAGCTCGGCGGCGACCCGCTCGGCGGATCGCCGCAGGATTTTGCGGCCTTCTTGGCCCAGGAATCCTCGAAATGGGTCGAGGTCGTGCACGCCTCAGGCCTCAAGATCGACTGAGATACGCCATTGTCGATGGAGGGCAACGTGATCCGCAAGTTTCAACCTGTCCTGGTGGCGATTTTTGCATTGGGCCTGCTGGCCCCGGCGCAAGCCCAAACTTATCCGTCCAAGCCGATCAAGATGATCGTGCCGTTGACCCCGGGCTCGCCCGTCGACGTGGTGGGACGGCTTGTCGGGCAGCATCTGTCGACGGCGTTGCGGCAGCCGGTGATCATCGAGAACCGGCCGGGCGCCGGCGCCACGATCGGCGCCAAGTCGGTCGCGACCGCCGAGCCGGACGGCTACACCCTGCTGCACACGGCGGCCAATCACGTGATCGCGCCGGCCGCTTTCAAGAATCTCTCCTACGACCCGACTGGCGATTTTGCTCCGGTCGGCGCCACCGCCACCAGCCCGTTCGTCGTGGTGGTGGCACCCTCGCTGCCCGTGACGACCATCAAGGAACTGATCGACTACGCCAAAGCCAATCCAGGCAAATTGAACTGGGGCTACGGCCTCGGCACCTCGCCGCACCTCATCGGCGAGATGTTCAAGCACATCACCAAGGCCGACATTTCCTCGATTCCGTACAAGGGCGGCGCGCAGGCGGTCACCGACATCCTGGGCGGCCAGATCCACATGAACATCGGCACTACAGCGACGGTCGTGCCGCTGGTTCGTTCCGGCCGGCTGAAGTCGCTGGCAGTGATCGGCGAAGGCCGCTACCAGGACCTGCCCGACGTGCCGACCATGGTGGAGAGCGGCGTGCCGCTCGCCTTCACCTTCTGGACCGGACTGCTGGCTCCCGCCGGCATTCCCGCCGACGTCATGACCAAGCTCAACACGACATTGAACGAGGTGCTGAAAAATCCCGAGCTGAAGGAAAGCATGGCCAAGCTCGGCCTCGATCCGAAACCAGGATCGCCGAAGGAGTTCGCGGACTTCCTGGACGCAGAACGGCGCGAATGGGGAAACGCCGTGC
>JAXDOO010000403.1:0-3111 GCA_034668865.1 Alphaproteobacteria bacterium | reverse complement strand
CCACCCGTCCCCTCGACGCGATCGTCGTAGCGAAAGTCGGCCCGGCTCACCCCACGGCAGCCGAGCGCGGAATGCGCCAGGACTGCTAGTCTTCGGACCTCTTGGTAAACAATTGGTAAAACCGGAGCCGGCAGGACGTGTTTAGATCCGCCGGCGGCATATTTCGCTTCATAGTCGTAGAAGCGTACCGTCGGGACGATCTCGATCACGTCCAGGGCCTTGTCCCCCATGACGGCGCAGGTCAGTTCCTTGCCGGCGATATAGCGCTCGCACAGCACCTGATCGCCGAACGGCCAGTCCTCGCGGTAAAGCTCCTGCGGCGGGTGCTCCTGCCCTTCGGTGACCAGAAAGACGCCGACGCTGGAGCCTTCCGCCACCGGCTTGACGACGTAGGGCGGCGGCAGGAGATGGCTTTTGGCTGCCTCGAAGCGGGAGGCGACGACGCCTTCGGCCACAGGCACGCCCGCTGCGCGCAACTGGTTCTTCGCCATTTCCTTGTGCATCGCCACCGCGGAGGCGAGCACGCCGGAATGGCTGTAGGGGATGCCGAGAATTTCCAGCACGCCTTGCAGGACGCCGTCCTCGCCCGGGCGGCCATGCAGCATGTTGAGCGCCACATCCGGCTTCAGCTGCGCAAGCACGTTGGCGATGTCGCGCCCGACATCGACACGGGTGACGCGATAACCCTGTCGCTCAAGCGCGTCGGCGCAGGCCTTACCGGATCGCAGCGATACCTCGCGCTCGGCGGACCAGCCCCCCAACAGTACCGCGACGTGTTTCCCCATGGCCCCCCAGCCCAGCCCGGCGACTGATTCGCTTAACTTCCAATAGAATCGAGATTTCGCAGCCCGTCGAGAGTCTGGGCGAAATTTCGGTTAGGTGTGTCTTGGAGTTGGCGTGCATGCCGCTGGAGATGTTTCGCAGTGCAAAGTACAGTCACGCTTCAGCGGCGCCTGGCCTATGCGTTGAGGATATCCGATATCGAATTTTTTGATGGGCTGATGGCAAGGAGAGCATCATGACCTACGGTACGAGGACCGACCATTATCCGAGAGCTTCAAAATTGCTTCACTGGCTGGTGGCAGCCTGCGTCCTCACGACGGCTCCAGTAGCGATTGCGATGGGCCGCGTGAGTCAGGGGCCGACCCAGGATTTCCTCTACAATTTCCACAAGTCGCTTGGCGTTCTGATCTTCGTGCTGATGATCTTGCGCCTGATCAACCGGATTGTGCAGGGTGCTCCAATGCCCGATCCGTCGATCGAGCCGTGGCAGAAGGCCGTTTCGTCGGCCGTGCACGGCTCGCTCTATGTGCTGCTGCTTGCCATGCCAATCGTTGGTTACATTGCCAATAGCGCCTATGGCGCGCCGACGCCGTTCTTCGGACTATTCAATGTGCCACCGATCATCGCCAAGAACGAAGCGCTCTCCGAGCAACTGTTCGCGGGGCATCGCCTGGCGGGATTCTTGGTAATCGTTCTTGTCGCGATGCATATCAGCGCAGCGCTGTTCCACCGCTTCATCCGGCGCGATACCGTATTGCAACGGATGTTGCCGCGCGCGGTAGGAGGAATTTAACAGGCCGCGAAATTCAGCGGTGCTGGACCGTCACGCTTTGGCGGCGACGCCGATGCGCTTGAGGCAAACCGAAGCGGCCCGCTTGCGGCTGGCGCGCTGCTTGGTTACGCAGTACGGCAGTCGCCGCGCATTGCCAGAAGACGGAGTTTACAATGGCAAAAATCGTGTTCGCAGCTGGTAGCTCCCACGGCCCGACCATCCAGAGCACACCTGACAAATGGCTCCAGCTTGTGGAACGCGACAAGCGCGACCCGCGCTATGATTTCCAGGAAGTTCTGCGCAACGCCCGGCCCGGCCTGGACCGCGAGATACGTCCAGAAGTTTTGCAGCAGCGGCACAAGACCATTCAAGCCGACCTGGGCAAGCTGACCGAAGTGATTGCGAGCGTGCCCGTCGACGTCATGATCGTCGTCAGCAACATCCATCGCGTACGCGAGGAAGATAATCACCCGGTGTTTAGCGTCTTTCGCGCCGAGAACTTTGGGACTGCGAAGATGTCGCAGCGGCTGTTCAATGCCAATGCGAAAACCTTCGAGGAGACCGGTCGCGCGGCGGAAGAAATCAAGGCGGTGCGGCCCGGTCATCCGGCCTTGGCCAACCACCTGATCGAGACGTTGATCGACGAGGATTTCGACGTCGCCTGCACCGATTTTCCACAAGGCGTTCCGATCGACGACGCCTTTGCCTTTCCAGACGAGTGGATGCTCAAGCGCAACAACATTCCGATGGTGCCTTTCCAGATCAGCCGCGACTTGCCGAACCAGGCGAAAGCTTCGCGCTGTTACGAGCTGGGCACCGCGCTGCGCCGCGCCGTTGAAAAGTGGCCGGTGGATGCGCGAGTCGGCTTGATCGCCTCCGGCGGGCTGAGCCATCAAGTGGTGGACGAGGAACTGGACAAGCAAGTGATCGACGCCTTGGTGGGCGGCGACGAAAACACCTTACGGGGCTTGGAGCGCAAGCGGCTGAACCGGGGACCTGGTACGCCGGAAATTCTCAATTGGGTCACCGTCGCCGCCGCGATGGCACCGACCAAGATGAACCTTGTTGGCTACACCCCGTGCTATCGCTCAATCGCGGGGACCGGCCACGGGATCTGTTTCGGCTACTGGAAGAATTGAGGGCGGCAGCCGCACCGGCGACCTCATGCGGCTTCGACGCCGATGCGCTTGATTTCCCAGTCCAGCTCCACGCCGGAATTTTCCTTTACGCGCTTGCGCACGGTCTCGCCCAGCGTCTCGATATCGGCCGCCGTGGCGCCGCCAAGATTGATCAGGAAATTGCAGTGCATTTCCGAAACCTGCGCATTGCCGATTTTCAACCCGCGGCAGCCGGCGGCGTCGATCAGCTGCCAGGCTTTGTTGCCGGGCGGGTTTTTGAACGTCGATCCGCCGGTGCGGCTCTTGATCGGCTGCGTCGCCTCGCGCGACTCGGTGATCTTGTCCATTTCCGCGGCGATCATGTCACGGTCGCCCGGCTCACCCTGGAACAGCGCCTGCGTGAAAATGAAATCCTCCGGCGCGCCGCAATGCCGATAA
>JAXDOO010000402.1:0-7784 GCA_034668865.1 Alphaproteobacteria bacterium | reverse complement strand
AAGCCGACGCGTTCCAAGAGCTTGGCGCCTTTGGCGAGCGCTTCCTCCTCACTGCGGCCGAGCACTTTGATCTGTGCCAGCGTGAGGTTACGCATCACCGACAGATGCGGGAACAGCTCGAAATGTTGGAACACCATGCCGATGCGCGCGCGCAGCTTCGGCAGATTAGTGTGTTTGTCCTTTACCGAAATACCCGAAACCGTGATGTTGCCTTCCTGGAACGGCTCCAGCGCGTTGACGCATTTGATCAGCGTAGACTTGCCGGAGCCGGAGGGACCGCAGACCACCACGACCTCGCCTTTGGCGACGTGGATCGTGCAGTTCTTCAGCACCTGCACAGGGCCGTACCACTTGCTGACATTTTCCATTTCAATCATAGCGGGCCCTGCTCATCGGATGATGGCGATGCGGCGATTTAGCCGGCGAACGGCGGTGGAAGCCGCAAGCGAAATGATGAAGTAAACCGCTGCGGCGAACAGATACATTTCCACCAGCCGGCCGTCGCGCTGCGCAATCTTCGACGCTGCGCCAAGGAAGTCGGTGATCGACAGCACGTAAACCAGCGATGTGTCCTGGAACAGGATGATCGTTTGGGTCAGCAGCACCGGCACCATGTTGCGGAACGCCTGCGGCAGTATGATGTAGGACATGGTCGTGCGGTAATTCATGCCGAGCGCCTGCGCCGCCGCCATCTGGCCGCGCGCGATCGACTGGATGCCCGCGCGCATGATCTCGGAAAAGAACGCGGCTTCGAACAGCGCGAAGGTGATCAGCGACGACATGAAGGCGCCGACCCGGATCGGCGCAGAAGAGCCGGTGATCCATTGCCCGATATAAGGCACGAGAAAGTAGAACCAGAAGATCATCAAAACCAGCGGCACGGAGCGCATCAGGTTCACGTAGCCAGTGGCGAAAATCACCAGCGGCGGAAAGCCTGACAATCGCATCAACGCAAGAAGCGTGCCCCAGATCAGTCCGAGCGTCGCGGCCATCGCGGTCAATGTTACCGTGAAGGTCATGCCGTCGATGAACAGATAGGGCAGGGAACGGATGATGACGTCGAAGTCGAAGTTGCTAAACACGGCGCAACCTCCATCTCTGCCGCGCCTTCCACCTCTGGCGCCACGACGGCTTGGCGCGGGCGGCGAGATAGCCGGGAATGGCGACGGCGCGCTCAAGCCGGCGCATGCCCTCGGTCACCGTGATGTTGATGATAATGTAGATGATGGTCGCGACCGTGAAGGCCTCGAACACCTGGAAGGAGAATTCCTGCACCTCGCGTGCGCGTGCAGTAAGCTCCATCAGGCCGATGGTAAGCGCGACCGAGCTGTTCTTGATGGCGTTGATGAATTCCGAAGTCAGCGGCGGCAACATAATCCGGTAGGCCATCGGCAACAGCACGTAGCGATAGGTCTGCGGCAGGGTAAGGCCCAGCGCGAGACCGGCCGCGCGCTGGCCGCGCGCCAGGCTGTTGATGCCCGCGCGTACCTGCTCCGCCACGCGTGCCGAGGTATAGAGCCCGAGCGCCACCACGGCGGTATAAAAAGAGGCGTCGGGAAGCTGCTTGAGCCAGACGCCGACGGAATTCGGAACGACTTCGGGCAAGACGAAATACCAGAGGAACATCTGCACCAGCAGCGGAATGTTCCGGAACAGCTCCACATAGGCGTTGCCGAAGCGCAGCAGCCACTTATTCGGCGTCGTGCGCGCCACGCCGACCAGTGAGCCGAGAGTGAGTGCAATGATCCAGGCGAAGAAAGCGGTGGTCAGCGTCCACCAGGTGCCGAGCAGGAGCAGCTGGAAATAGGTATGCGCGCCGTCCGGCGATATCTGCCAGAAAATGCCCCAGTTCCAGTGGTAGTTCACAGCAGTCCCCCCGCTGCGCCATCACGAGGCGTATTCTGAATTTGCGCCGCCACCCGAGGGCGGCGGCGCAACCAAAGTTTCAGCAGCTATTCGTAGTCTTTCGGATCGCCGCTGGAGGTCGGCTTAGCCACCACTTTCTTGAACTGCTCGGTCATTGGCAGGTTCAAGTTGATGCCCTTGGGCGGAATCGGCTTGGTGAACCATTTGTCGTAGATCGCGTTGATTTCGCCGCTCTTGTAGATGCGGGTCATTTCCGCATCGACAACCTTCTTGAAGGCCGGATCTTCGCGGCGCAGCATGATGCCGTAGGGCTCCACGGACAGAGCGTCCTTGGAAACGGTATAGTCCCCCGGCGATTTCGAGCCGGCGACCAGGCTATACAGCAGAATGTCGTCCATCACGAAGGCCGCGGCGCGACCGGTTTCCACCATCAGGAAAGCCTCGGCATGATCCTTGGCCGGCAGGATGTTGAGGCCGAGGTTTTTCTGCGCCCCGATCTCGGTGATCTGCTTGATATTGGTGGTGCCGGAGGTCGAGGTGATGGTTTTGCCCTTCAGACTGTCTACGGTCTGCAGGTTGGCCGCCTTCTTCGAGACGAAGCGGTTGGCGGTGACGAAATGGGTGATGGTGAAAGAGACCTGCTGCTGCCGCTCCAGATTATTGGTGGTCGAGCCGCATTCCAGATCGACCGTGCCGTTTGCCATCAGCGGGATGCGCGTGGCGGAAGTGACGGGGTTGAGCTTGACCTCGAGCTTGTCGAGCTTGAGCTCTTTCTTCACCGCATCGGCGATCTTGTGGCACAGGTCCATCGCATAGCCGATCACCTGCTGCTTGTCGTCATAGTAAGAGAAAGGCACCGACGACTCGCGATGCCCGAGGGTGATCGAGCCGCTATCCTTGATCTTCTTCAAAGTCCCTTCCTGCGCGACGGTCGGCTGGGCGGCAAGGCTCAGCGCTGCGATCGCGGGCACTACAAACTTGACGTACATCGGGGTCCCTCCTGCTTCGTTATACAAACAATTATGTCTGCCGGCTTAGTTATGCGGAACCGGCTGGATGTGAGACTTTAGCATAGTTTTGCGGGCAGGGCGGACGAGTTTGACGCACGGATTGCTCCCAAAGCTGCGGCTTGGGGCCGCAATTTGAGCGTGGGAGGTTAATCGCGCACTTTGACGTAAGAGCCGGGTGCGTCCTCGATGGCCTTGAGCTTTCCGGAGCCGGGCTGGCGCGGCTTTACCTCGGCCTCGCCATGGCTCTTGAGCCACCGCATCCAGTCCGGCCACCACGAACCGGCGTGCTCTTCGGCATTGGCTAGCCAGCTGTCGACATCGTCGCCGACCGGCTTTGGTCCGGTCCAGTATTGGTACTTTTGCTGACCGGGAGGATTGACGACGCCCGCGATGTGACCGGAGCCGGAGATAACGAATCTCACAGGGCCGCCGAAAAATTTACTGCCAAGATAAACTGACCTGGCCGGCGCAATATGATCGTCTCGTGTTGCGAGATTATAGACGGGCACCTTCACCTTGCTCAGATCGAGCCGCGTGCCGGAGATCTTCATCTTGCCGCGGGCGAGATTGTTTTCCAGGTAACAATTGCGCAGGTAGAAGGAGTGATTAGCCGCGGGCATTCGCGTCGCGTCCGAATTCCAATATAACAGATCGAATGCGGAGGGCCGTTTGCCCTTCAGGTAGTTGTTGATGATGTAGGGCCACAGCAGGTCGTTGGAGCGCAGCAGGTTGAAGGTCGAAGCCATCTCGCCGCCTGCCAGGTAGCCCTGCTCCTCCATCCGCTTTTCCAGCGCTGCGAGCTGCTCCTTGTCGACAAAGACCTTGAGATCGCCGGCATAGGTGAAATCGACCTGCGCGGCGAACAAGGTGGCCGACAGCACCCGGTTGTCGCGCTTCGCCGCCATATAGGCCAGGGTTGCAGCGAGCAATGTGCCGCCGACGCAATAGCCGATGGCGTGGACCTTCTTCTCGGCGGTGGCTTTGGTGATGGCGTCGAGTGCGGCAAGCGGGCCCTCGCGCATGTAATCGTCGAAATTCTTATGGGCGAGACTTGCGCTCGGGTTGATCCAGGAGACGAGGAAAACCGTCAGCCCTTGATCCACGCACCACTTGATGAATGATTTTTCCGGCGTGATATCGAGGATGTAGAATTTGTTGATCCAGGGCGGAACGATCAGCAGCGGTGTCTTCAGCACCGTCTCGGTCGACGGCGCGTATTGGATGAGCTGCATCAGCTCATTCTGGAACACCACTTTGCCCGGCGTCATCGCGAGATTGCGCCCGAGCGCGAAAGCGGATGGATCGGACTGGCGGATTCTCAACTCGCCCGCGCCGGCCTGGATGTCCTCTGCCAGCATCTGCATGCCGCGCACCAGATTCTGCGCGTTGGAAGCGACGGTCTCGCGCAACAATTCCGGATTGGTGAGAACGAAATTCGACGGTGAAATCGCATTGGCGATCTGCCGGGTATAGAACTCCGCCTTCTGCTTGGTATGCGGGTCGAGATTCTCGGCTTCCTTCACCAGCCGATCGGCCCAGGTACTGGTGAGCAAATAGGCCTGCTTGAGGAAATCGAAGAACTGGTTCGTGGTCCATTCCGGATCGGCAAAGCGTTTGTCGCGTGCGCTCGGCTCGGCGACGGGCGGCGCGGCCTCGCCCGCCAGCCGTTTGACCGCGTTGCCCCAAAGCTCAAGATAGGCGCTGCCCAACCGCGATTGCAGCTCGAGCGCGCGCTGCGGCTCGGACAGCCAGTATTCAGTGACCTTGCCGAGGGTACCGACAATCTCGCCTAAATCTTGCGCAAGGTCGGTTTTGATCTTTCCTTCCTCGCGCGGCTTGATGTAGGCGGCCAGCGCCTTGCCGCCTTCCTCGATCACGCGCGCCAGATTGCGGGAAAAGGCTTCCACGTCGAAACTGGTGACTTGTGGCGGCGTCTTAATTTTTCGGGTGCTATCGTCCATGGACCCAAGGCGGTGATGTCATCGCCGCGCCTCCGCGGCGGGTATTATGCTCTATATATGGTTCCCGCTGCGTCTGCTGCACCTGCCGCCGTGCCGCATCGCAGGGAGAACTTCCGGTTGCCGAATAATACCGAACAGAATCAGAATCTTATGTAAACTGCGCCGGAGCGGAAGGCACGCCCCCGCGGCGCTTATTAACCAGCCATCGGCGGTCGCCCATCCCACGCTGGCGCGGGCGGCAGCCCATGCTAAAAGTCGCCGACCAGGCCGGCAGCCCCACAATCGGCGCGTTATGACACCTGGATGGCTGAACGGCATAATATCGGGCGCCGAGGAGCAGAAGTCCTATGGAAGAATTTCACCGCGTCCGTCGTCTCCCGCCTTACGTGTTCGAAGTCGTCAATAAGGCGAAGGCGGTCGCACGCAACGGCGGCGCAGACATCGTCGATCTCGGCATGGGCAATCCGGATCTGCCCACGCCGGCCCATGTCATCGAGAAACTGAAAGAAACGATCGGCAAGCCGCGCACCGACCGCTATTCCGCCTCGCGCGGGATTGCCGGGCTGCGGCGGGCGCAAGCGGCCTATTATGAGCGCCGGTTCGGGGTGAAGCTCAACCCGGAGACGCAGATCGTTGCCACCCTCGGCTCCAAGGAAGGTTTCGCCAACGTGGCGCAGGCGATCACCGCGCCGGGCGACGTTATCCTTGTGCCGAACCCGAGCTACCCTATCCACGCCTTCGGGTTCCTGATGGCAGGCGGCGTCATCCGCTCCGTCCCGTCCGAGCCGACGCCGGAATTTTTCGTCACCATGGAACGGGCGATCGAACATTCGACCCCAAAGCCGATCGCGGCGGTGGTTTGCTATCCCGCCAATCCGACCGCTTATGTAGCCGAACTGGATTTCTACAAGGACCTCGTGATTTTCGCGAAGAAGCACGAGATCATGATCCTGTCCGATCTTGCCTATGCCGAAGTCTATTTCGACAACAACCCGCCGCCCTCGGTACTGCAGGTCAATGGCGCCATGGATATCGCGGTGGAATTCACCTCGATGTCGAAGACATATTCGATGCCCGGCTGGCGCATGGGCTTCGCCGTCGGCAATGAGCGCATCATTGCAGCTTTGGCGCGGGTGAAATCCTATCTCGACTACGGTGCCTTTACCCCGATCCAAGTTGCCGCGACCGCGGCGTTGAACGGCCCGGAGGATTGCATTCGCGAGATGCGCGAATGCTACAAGCGCCGGCGTGATGTCCTGGTGGATTCCTTTGGGCGTGCGGGCTGGGAGATCCCCGCGCCGAAGGCATCGATGTTCGCCTGGGCACCGATTCCCGAGCCGTTCAAGCCGCTTGGCAGCATCGAATTCTCCAAGCTGCTGGTGGAAAAGGCCGAGGTCGCGGTCGCGCCCGGGATCGGCTTTGGCGAATATGGCGAAGGCTTCGTTCGCATCGCACTGGTGGAAAACGAGCAGCGCATCCGTCAGGGAGCCCGCAATATCCGGCGTTTTCTTGAATCCGGCGCGGAAACGTTGCACAACGTTGTTCCTCTCGCTACGCGGCGCTGACGCCGTCCGCACTTAAGGATCGGCATCGATGCCGGCGCCTCTCAGAGTAGGTCTTGCGGGTCTTGGCACGGTCGGCGCGGCCGTGGCTGGGCAGATTGTTCGGGCGCGTGCCGCACTCATCGGGCGCGCCGGCCGCTCGATCGAGCTGGTCGCCTATGCCAGCAAGGATCCGCCCAAAGACGCCTCGCTCGACTTATCCCGCGTGCGCAAGGTCGCCGATCCGCTCTCGCTCGCCCGCGATCCCGACATCGATGTCTTTGTCGAACTGATGGGTGGGGAGGGGGATCCGGCGAAAAACTCGGTCGAGGCCGCGCTCGCCATGGGACGTCCGGTCGTGACCGCCAACAAGGCTCTGCTCGCCAGGCACGGCGTCGCGCTTGCCAAGCTTGCGGAGAAGAACGGCGCGGCACTTTATTTCGAGGCGGCGGTTGCCGGCGGCATCCCCATCGTCAAGACGCTGCGCGAGGGACTGGGCGGCAGCCATATCGGCCGGATTTACGGCATCCTCAACGGCACCTGCAATTACATCCTCACCCGCATGCACGAGGAGCGGCTGTCCTTCGCCGATTGCCTGAAAGAAGCGCAGCGGCTCGGCTATGCCGAAGCCGATCCGAGCTTCGATATCGGTGGATTCGATACCGCGCATAAGCTTGCGATTCTCACCAGCCTGGCTTTCGGCAGCGAAGTGGATGCGGAAGCCGTGCACGTCGAAGGCATCGAGTCGATCACGCTTGCTGATCTCGATGCTGCCGATGAGCTTGGCTATCGCGTGAAACTGCTCGGCGTCGCGCAGCGCACCGATGCCGGCATCGAACAGCGCGTGCATCCGACCATGGTGCGCAAGGGCTCTGTCGTTGCCGGCGTCAATGGTGTCACCAACGCGGTGGCGATCGATGCCGATACCATGGAGTTGACCCTGATCGGTCCAGGCGCCGGCGGCGCCGCCACTGCCTCTTCGGTGGTGGCCGATCTGATCGATCTCGCGGCCGATCGCCGGATGCCCGCCTTCGGCCGGCCTGCCGCCGGCATGAGCAAGCCCGCGCGGGCGCCGATGCAGCGTCATGAGGGCGGCTATTACATCCGGCTCTCCGCAGTAGACCGTCCGGGCACCGTCGCAGCCATCGCCACGCGCCTGGCGGAGCAGAATATTTCACTGGAATCAATCGTGCAGCGGCACCGCGGCACCCACGGCGGCGAGGACCCGAACAGCTCGGCCGGTCCGGTGCCTGTCATATTGATCACTTATGCGACCACCGAAGCGGCGGTTCGCAAGGCGCTCTCGGCGGTGGAGGCTGACGGGGCGATTGCCGAGCCGCCTCAATTGATCCGCATCGAAAAACACCGTTGATTGAACGATAAGCCCGAAGGGAAAGCGCTATGCC
>JAXDOO010000401.1:0-20311 GCA_034668865.1 Alphaproteobacteria bacterium | reverse complement strand
AAGCTGCTCGATTCCGAAGCCAAGGCCGCTTCGACCGAAAGCGCCATGCGCAAGATCTATGACGACGCCACCAAGCAGATGAAGCCGGAAGAGGAAGTGCACGCCCGCCATATCCTGTTAGAAACCGAGGAAGAGGCGAAGGCGGTGCAGGAGGAGTTGCGAAAGGGCGCCGACTTTGCCGAAACGGCCAAATCCAGGTCCAAGGATCCCGGCGCTGCGGCGGAAGGTGGCGATCTCGGCTTTTTCAGCAAGGACCAGATGGTGCCCGAATTTGCGGATGCCGCGTTCAAACTGGAAAAAGGCCAGCTGTCGGACCCGGTGAAGTCGCCCTTCGGCTGGCACGTCATCCGTGTCGAGGAAAAGCGCACTCGGCCGGTGCCTGATTACGAGCAGGTCAAACCGCAGCTCGAGAGTTTCGTGGCGCGCAAGGCGCAGTCGGAATATCTCGCCAAGTTGCGCGAGAGCGCGAAGATCGAGCGGCTGGACAAGCCGGCGGGAGCGCCCGCTGCGCCGCCTTCGCCGACCGCGCCGGCGGAAGAGAAGAAGTAAGGCGCAATCCGGCACCCGGGGTACGGCCCTCAGTCGCCCGCGCACAAGCCTTGTGCCGGGCATCCACGTCTTTTATGCCGTTAGTCCAAACGTGGATGGCTATGCCCGGCCATGACGATGTTGGGGACCAATGGCCACTACCAAAATCTCCCCGCTCGCACCGGCGCTCGTGACCAATGCGCCGGCCGTGCCCGGCGTGAAGCTCGCGACCGCCGCCGCCGGCATCCGCTACGCCAACCGCACCGATGTTCTCCTGGTCGTGCTCGACCGCAAGACCACGGTGGCGGGTGTGTTCACACAATCGAAATGTCCCTCGGCGCCGGTTGAATGGTGCCGGGCGAAGGTCAAGGGCGGCAAAGCGCGCGCGCTTGTCGTCAATTCGGGCAATGCCAATGCTTTCACCGGCCGCGACGGCCGCGACGCGGCGAAGTTCACCGCGGATCTCGCCGCAAAAACGCTGGGCTGTAAAACGGGCGAAATCTTTCTCGCTTCCACCGGCGTAATCGGCGAGCCGCTGCCGGCGGCGCAATTCACCGGCGTGATGGATCAGCTGGCATCCGACGCCGCGTCCGGCCGCTGGCTCGATGCCGCTCGAGCCATCATGACCACCGATACTTTCCCCAAAGTGGCGACCGCGAAGACGAATATCGGCAAGGCCGAGATCACGATCACCGGCATCGCCAAGGGCGCGGGCATGATCGCTCCCGACATGGCGACGATGTTGTCATTTGTCTTCACCGACGCCGCCATCAGTGCCCCTGTGCTGCGCAAGCTGCTGAAGGATGGCGTGGCGGACAGTTTCAATGCCGTCACCATCGATGGCGACACTTCCACCTCCGATACGCTGATGGCCTTCGCAACCGGCGCGGCCGGTGCGCCGCGCATCACCAAGGCCACCGATTCCCGGCTGCGCGGCTTCCGCGAAGCCTTCAACATGGTGCTGTGCGATCTCGCCGAGCAGGTCGCGCGCGATGGCGAAGGCGCCTCCAAGCTGGTTGAAGTCAAGGTGGAGGGCGCCGTGTCGAAAAAATCTGCCCGCAAGGTTGCGATGTCGATCGCCAATTCACCGCTGGTGAAGACCGCGATCGCCGGCGAGGACGCCAACTGGGGACGCGTGGTGATGGCGGTGGGCAAGGCCGGTGAGCCGGCTGACCGGGACAAGCTCTCGATCTGGTTCGGCGGCATCCGCGTGGCGCACAAGGGCCAGCGCGATCGCGCTTATGATGAAGCCAAGGTGTCCGAAGTGATGAAGCAGCCGAACATCGAGCTGAAGGTTGACCTTGGGCTGGGCCGCGGCAGCGATCGCGTGCTGACCTGCGATCTCACCAAGGAATACATCGAGATCAACGCGCATTACCGATCTTAATACCGACTTAACCTTGCACGTTGATCCCGAATTAATCCCAACACCACAAACTGCACCAGGGCTCGAGCGTGAAAATCCTTCTTGTTGCTGCTTGCGCCCTCATCGATAGCGACGGCCGCGTACTGCTTGCGGAGCGGCCGGCCGGCAAACCGATGGCAGGCCTTTGGGAGTTTCCCGGCGGCAAGGTGGATGATGGCGAACGGCCCGAGGACACGCTGATACGGGAGTTGAATGAGGAACTGGGGATTATCGTTAAAGAAGCATGCCTGGCGCCGCTCAGTTTCGCGAGCCACAGTTATGCAAATTTCCATCTCATTATGCCCCTTTATGTTTGCCGACGGTGGGAAGGAAGTGTGATGCCACTGGAAGGGCAAAGGCTCGCCTGGGTGCGGCCAAACCGGCTAAGGGAATATCCGATGCCGCCCGCCGACGAGCCGCTGGTGTCGCATTTGATGGCGCTTTTGTAAGGCAAGGCCAACGGGCCGAGAGATGGAAACGAGCATGCAGCGCTTCACAGTGGCTTCCTTCGTCGCGGGCCAGGCAATGCGCTTCATGCGCGACGAAAACGGCGCCACCGCCATCGAATATGCCATAATCGCCTCTGGCATCGCGATGGCCATCGTCGCCGTGGTGACGACGGTCGGCGATTCGGTCGTAGCCATGTTCACACTCATCGCGGGCCTATTCTCATAGCCGTCCGGTCTAGCGACCCGCCTTCTCTCCCGCCGGAATTTCGATCGTGCCAAGCGCATCCGCCAGCCGCATCTTCGCGGATCCGGGTTGCAGCGGCTTTTGCTGACTCGGATCCGGGGCCCAGCCGGACAGCCAGACAATCTCGAAGGTGGCGCGCAGGCGCCCGTCCGGATCGGCGAAACGCCGCGCGTAGATCTCCGCCATCCGCATCAGCGTTGCACGTCGCAGAGGCACGCGACGGCGCTCGATCAGCGCATTGGTCGCGCCCATGCGCCGCAGATCGTGCATAAGCGATAAGACCGTGGCGTAACGCACGGTCAGCCGCTCAGTATCCGCCACCGGCAGGGCAAAGCCGGCACGCTGTAACAAAGCGCCGAGGTCGCGCAGATCAGGAAAGGGAGCGACGCGCGGCGATACCCCACCTTCCTTTTCTGTCTCGGCCTCGGCAAAGGCCTGCCGCAACTCTGTCAGCGTCTCTCCGCCCAGGAGCGCAGCAAGAAACAGCCCGTCCGGCTTCAGCGCACGGCGAACTTGAATCAGGGTGCCGGGTAGATCATTGACCAAATGCAGCGCCAGCGCGGAAACGACGAGATCGAGCGAGCCCTCGCGAAACGGCAGCGCCTCCTCGTCGGCGGCGACAAGCGGCGCACCCTCCCCAGCCCTTCCCCGCGTGCCTGGCAGGGAGAAATCGGCCAGCGCATCGACCGAGATCAAGACTCCCACCTTGCCGCTTGCGGCCAGCTCCTGGCGCAGGTGTTTGCCGGGCGTGCCGAGGTCGGCGGCGAGATCGAAGCGGCGCAACACGCTGGAAAGCCGCTCGGCCAGATCATCCGCTACGCGCGCGAGCAGGAAATCCGCAGGGACAAGCGCGGCCGCGCGGCGCCGGCGGGCGCGCAACAAGCGGCGATCCAAGATCACAGGGCCTGACATCGATTGTTTGCTGCCTTCACGCTTCCGGAGAGCCGTTGAGTGCGCCCGGACGAACCGCTAGCGTATCGCCATGCGCCCGTTCG
The DNA here is from genome assembly GCA_034668865.1 of Alphaproteobacteria bacterium. Lineage (GTDB taxonomy): Bacteria > Pseudomonadota > Alphaproteobacteria > Rhizobiales > Xanthobacteraceae > CANKHA01. The sequence continues at coordinate 16,690 of JAXDOO010000401.1, read as the reverse complement.
CAACAGTAGCGAGCCCTGTCGGTTCCCGCTTCGCCGCTCTGGCACGCGGCCTGCGCGGCAGCTTGCGCACGGCACTCGATGTGGCGTTGCCACCGCTCTGCCCCGCCTGCCGCGAGCCGGTGGAGGATCAGGCTTTGTGTGCGGGCTGCTGGTCGAAGCTTTCCTTCATCGCGCGGCCCTATTGCGAACGCTTGGGCATTCCCTTCGCCTATGATCCCGGGCCGGGCCTGCTCTCGATGCAGGCAATCGCCGATCCGCCCGCCTATGACCGCGCCCGCGCCGCCGTGCGCTACGACGATATCGCCCGGGCGCTGGTGCATGCCTTCAAATATGGCGACCGGCTCGATCTGGCACCGACGCTCGGCCGCTGGACCGCGGGCGCGGGCCGCGAATTGCTGACTGAGGCCGATGCGCTCGTTCCGGTGCCGCTGCATTGGCGCCGGTTATGGGCGCGGCGCTTCAACCAGTCAGCGTCGCTGGCGCAGGCGATATCGGCCGCAAGTAACGTGCCCGTGCTGCACGCCGCGCTCAAGCGGGTGAAGGCCACCGCGCATCAGGTCGGGCTTAGCCAAACCGAGCGCGCGGGAAACGTGCAGGGCGCCTTCCGCGTGCCGCCCGAAGGCAAGGCCGAAATCGCCGGGCGGCGGCTGGTGCTGGTGGATGATGTGCTGACATCCGGGGCAACCGCGGATGCCTGCACGCGAGCGCTGCTGCGCGCGGGCGCTGCGAACGTCGATGTTCTGGTATTCGCTCGGGTTGTGGCGGCTGCCAAAAGCGCCATATAAACTGGGAAGATCAAGCGATGGACAAATGCCGCCCGTTGAAATCTACACGACCCGATACTGCCCCTATTGCGTTTCCGCCAAGGCGCTGTTGACCCGCAAAGGCATCCCTTTCAGGGAGATCGACGTGTCCGGCAATTGGGAACTCCGCCAAAAGATGGTGGAGCGCGCGCATCGGATGACCGTGCCGCAGATCTTCATCGGCTCGGTGCACGTGGGCGGCTCGGATGACCTGCATGCGCTGGAGGCGGCGAAGAAGCTCGACGCCTTGTTGGCGAGCGAAGGAGAGACTGCATGACTGCGGCGACTTTTACTACGGCGCTGGTACAGATGCGCTCCGGCCTCAATCCGCAAGCCAATCTTGACGCCGCGGTCAAGCTGATCGGCGAAGCCAAGAACAGCGGCGCGGATTATGTACAGACGCCGGAAATGACCAACATCATGGTGCTGCAGCACGAGCAGCTCTTCGCCGCGATCGTGTCGGAAGAAAACGATTCTTGCCTTGCCACCTTCCGTGAGCTTGCGCGCGCGCTGTCGATCCACCTGCATATCGGGTCGCTCGCAATCCGCGCCTCCACCGACAAGGCGGTCAATCGTTCCTTCCTGATCGATCCGAAGGGCGAGATCGCCGCGCGCTACGACAAAATCCACATGTTCGATGTCGATCTGGCTGACGGCGAGAGCTATCGGGAATCGCGCAATTACCGCGCGGGCGATTTCGGCGTGGTGGCCGATTTGCCCTGGGGGCGGCTTGGCCTGACGATCTGTTATGACCTGCGTTTCCCCGCGCTTTATCGCGGGCTGGCGGAAGCCGGCGCCTCCTTCCTGGCGGCGCCTGCCGCCTTTACGCGGCAGACCGGTGAAGCACATTGGCACGTTTTGCAACGCGCCCGCGCGATTGAGAATGGCTGTTTCGTCTTCGCCGCCGCGCAAGGCGGCCGGCATGAAAATGGTCGCGAGACCTTCGGGCATTCACTGATCATTGACCCCTGGGGGCGCATTCTGGCGGAAGGCGGAACCGAGCCTGGGGTCGTGCTGGCCACGATCGATCCGGCAGCGATCTCCGCCGCTCGCGGGCGGATTCCCTCGCTCCAGCATGGGCGGCGTTTCGAGATCATCGAGCCGATGGCCGAGCCGGTTCACCTTCGCGCGGTGAAAGGTCCGACATGATCAAATACGCCCTGATTTGCGAGCAAAGGCACGGATTCGAGACCTGGTTCGCCAGCTCCGCCGCCTATGACAAGCAGGAGAAGCGCGGGCTCGTGACTTGCCCCGCCTGCGGCTCAGGCAAGGTGGAGAAGGCAATCATGGCGCCGCGCCTTTCCGGCACGCGCAAGGGCAGGCAACGCGCCGCCGAGACGCCGACCGCGACTTCGGTCGCGATGCTGACGCCGCAAGAGCAGGAACTGCGCGCGAAGCTGAAGGAAGTGCGCGAGCACATCACCAAGAATGCCGACTATGTCGGGCAGAAATTCCCGGAGGAAGCTCGCAAAATGCATTACGGCGAGACCGAGCACCGCTCAATCTACGGCGAGGCCTCTCTGGAAACCGCCAAGGAATTACACGACGAAGGCATCGAACTGCATCCCTTGCCCGTGCTGCCGGACGAGCAGAACTGATAATGCTCGGCTTTTGCCACAGTAGATGAACTACGGCGAACGAGGCATTCGTGGCTACAGCCGACATTTTCGAGGTGGCCTGCATTCCACTGCTTATTGCCGGACACTAGGCCGATGCCGGCGCCTCATCGGGCGTTTTTCAAAGGGCACCCACCAGCAGCACAACGCCGATCACGATCAGCACGATGCCGGCCGCCTCGCGCAATGTGGTGCGCTGCCTGAAGCCGAAGGTTGAGATCGCCTGCGCGAACACAACCTCGACCAGCGCCACCGTGCGCACGCTCGCGGCGGTGGCGAGCGCGAAAGCGAGAAACCAGAACAGCGAGGCGAGCGCGCCGAGAAATCCCGCCAGCATCGAGGGTCGCCAGGCGCGCAAAATTGCCGTGAGCACACTTGGGCTGCGCAGCAGCAGATAGATCGTCAGCAGCACGGCCTGTAGCGCCAGCCCCATCACCACGCTGTAGGATGCCGCCATCACGTAACCGGTGTCGCTCAAGGTCAGGATGGCGCCGCGGAAGCCGATGGCGGAGAGGCCGAACATCGCGCCGGCGGCGAGCCCGAGCAACGTCGGCTGCAAGCCGCCCTCGCCTATCCCGCGCGCCATGATCAGCACGCCGCTGGTCGCGATCAGGATGGCCACGGCCATCGGCAACGTGACCTGGTCGCCCAGCAGCACCAGCCCGAACAACGCGACCTGCACCGGCTCGGTCTTGATATAAGCGTAGACCACCACGAAAGAGCGGCCGTTCATCGCACTGAGCATCAGCGCGGTGGCGAAGGTCTGCGCCAGTCCCCCGAGCAGGATCCAGAGCCAATAAACGCCGGCCGGATGCGGCAGCGGCGCGCCGGTCGCGATCACCGCTGCGAGCAGAAACAGCAACCCGAACGGCACGCCGAACAAAAAACGCACCTGCGTGGCGCCGGCGGTGCCGAGCGTCGCGGTGAGATGCCGCTGGGTCGCATTGCGCAAAGTCTGCGCTGCCGCAGCGGCGAGGGTGAACACCACCCATAGCCAGGAAGAATCCATCGCCTAGGCCGGCTTCCCGGCCGTGATCACGTAGTTCACATCCATGTCGGACGAGAGCTGCCATTTATCGGCGAGCAGGTTGTAGATCACACCGCTCTCGCCGATGCGGCGCAGCCCGCCGGCTTGCAGCGCGGATTCCAGCTCCTCCGGGGTGACGAATTTGTCCCATTGATGCGTGCCGCGCGGCAGCCAGCGCAGCACGTATTCCGCGCCGACAATGGCGAGCGCGAAGGCCTTCAGCGTGCGGTTGAGCGTGGCGACGATCATCAGCCCGCCCGGCTTCACCATCTCGGCGCAGCGGCGGATGAACAGGTTCACGTCGGTGACGTGCTCGATGACTTCCATGGCCAGCACGATGTCGAAACGCTCGCCCGCGTCGGCCAGCGCCTCGGCGGTCGTAGAGCGGTAGTCAACGGCCACGCCTGTCTCGGCGGCATGCAGCTTCGCCACCTCGATATTGTTGGCGGCAGGATCGGCGCCGACCACCTCCGCCCCGATGCGGGCCAGCGGCTCGGATAAAAGCCCGCCACCGCAGCCGATATCGAGGATGCGCAGGCCGTTGAGGCAGTCGAGCCGTTTGGGCTCACGCTGAAAATGCATCGCCGCCTGGTCGCGGATATAGCCGAGCCGCACCGGGTTGAATTTGTGCAAGGGGGCCATGGGGCCGCGCGGGTTCCACCAATCGGCGGCCAGCCGGGAAAAACGCTCGACTTCGGCGGCATCCACGGTGGATTTGGCGGCGCCGGAAGAGCTTTCAGCCATGATGATTCCCTCTGGCGCGGTTGCGAGGACCCTGCAGCGCCGGTATGTATAGCCGCCTTTTCCGGCCGGAAACTGAAGAAAAAATCACCCGCATGAGCCGTCTTGTCATGAAATTCGGCGGTACTTCCGTCGCCGATATCGACCGCATCCGAAACGTCGCCCGCCATGTGAAGCGGGAGACGGATGCTGGGCATGAGGTCGCGGTGGTGGTTTCCGCCATGGCCGGCGCCACCAACAGACTGGTGGAGTGGTGCCGGGAGGCGGCGGCCCTGCATGACGCACGGGAATACGACGTGGTGGTCGCTTCCGGTGAGCAGGTGACCTCGGGCCTGCTGGCCATCGCCTTGCAGGAGATGGGCGTCAGCGCGCGTTCCTGGCAGGGCTGGCAATTGCCGATCCTGACCAGCGACGCCCATGGCGCCGCCCGCATCCTCGACATCAACGGCGCCGAGATCGTCAAGCGGTTCAAGGACCGAAAGGAAGTGGCGGTGATCTCTGGCTTCCAGGGCGTCCATAAGGAGACCGGACGCATCACCACACTCGGCCGCGGCGGCTCCGATACCTCCGCGGTTGCGATCGCGGCGGCAATCCAGGCCGATCGCTGCGACATCTATACCGACGTGGACGGCGTCTATACGACCGACCCGCGTGTGGTTCCTCGCGCGCACAGGCTTGCCAAGGTCGCCTTCGAGGAAATGCTGGAACTGGCTTCGCTCGGTGCCAAGGTTTTGCAGGTGCGCGCGGTCGAACTCGGCGCCATGCGCCAGGTGCGGATTTTCGTCCGTTCCAGCTTCGACAAGCCAGAGGACATCGATCCGCGCGCGGAGCCGCCGGGAACCCTGATCTGTTTTGAGGAGGAGATCGTGGAGCAGCACATCGTCACCGGCATAGCCTTCTCCAAGGACGAGGCGCAGATTTCCATCCGCCGCGTGCAGGACAAGCCCGGCGTGGCCGCGGCCATTTTCGGGCGGCTGGCGCAGGCCAATATCAACGTCGACATGATCGTGCAGAATGTCTCCGAGAACGGCGCGACCACTGACCTGACCTTCACGGTGCCGGAGGCGGACTATGTCCGGGCCAGCGATGTTCTGGCCAAGGCCAAGGGCGAGATCGGCTATGAGCGGCTCGACGGCGCCACCGATGTGGCCAAGATTTCTGTGATCGGTTTCGGCATGCGCAGCCATGCGGGCGTGGCGGCGGAAGCCTTCAAGGCGCTGGCCGAGCGCAATATCAATATCCGCGCCATCACCACCTCGGAGATCAAGTTCTCGATCTTGATCGACGCCGCCTATACCGAATTGGCCGTTCGCACCCTGCACGCCCTCTATGGGCTGGATAAGGGTACCGCCTAAAATCCAGCTGCAGCCTGCCTTTCAGCGGTGTTTGGGGCCTTTGGCTTGCAGTTTGCATCCCCTATTGGCTATGACCTAAAGCGCATGATCCCGAAAAGTGGGAACCGGTTTTCGGGTAAGATCATGCGCCAGTTTGAGAGTTAGCGCGAGATCGGACGCAAAACCGGTACCCACTTTTGCTGATCGCGCTAGGAGATTCCGTGGATCGCCGGAGCTGCGGGCTTTTCCTTTCAGTTTGCGCCGCAGCTAAAGCAGCTGCGGGAAGATCGGGTTAGAGGACCTCACGCCATGCGAGGCGCGCTCGGTGGTCCGCGCGTATTGTTACGCCGGCTTCGCGAGGTGATGGCGGAGCCGGTCAGCGCGCAGGAACGCCTGGACAAGATTGTGGTGCTGATCGCCGCCAACATGGTGGCGGAGGTGTGTTCCGTCTACGTGCTGCGCGTGGACAACACACTCGAACTCTATGCCACCGAAGGTCTGAACCGGCAGGCCGTTCACAAGACGGTCATGGACGTCAACGAAGGCCTGGTCGGCCTGGTGGCGCGCGAGGCTACCTCCATCAACCTGTCGGAGGCGCACGAGCATCCGGCCTTCTCCTATCGGCCGGAGACCGGGGAAGAGATCTACCATTCCTTCCTCGGCGTGCCGATCCTGCGCGCCGGTAACACGCTGGGCGTACTGGTGGTGCAGAACCGCGCGCAGCGCACCTATTCCGAGGAGGAAGAGGAGGCGCTGCAAACCACGGCCATGGTGCTGGCGGAGATGATTGCTTCGGGCGAACTCTCCGCCCTCGCCAAGCCCGGCGCCGAACCGGCCGCGCATCATGCGCTGAGGCTTGCCGGCACCGTGCTGGCGGAGGGCTTGGCGCTCGGCCATGTCGTGCTGCACGAGCCGCGCGTGGTGGTGACCAATTTCATCGCCGATGACGTGCAGAAAGAACAACAGCGCCTAGACGATGCCATTGCCGCCGTGCGCGCCGATCTCGATCTGATGCTCGAGCGCGGCGATGTGGTTGACGGCGGCGAGCATCGCGACGTGCTCGAGGCCTATCGCATGTTCGCCTATGACCAGGGCTGGATGCACCGCATGCATGAGGCGGTGGCGACCGGACTCACCGCCGAAGCCGCCGTAGAGCGCGTGCAGTCAGACACCCGCGCGCGCATGCTGCGGCAGACGGATCCTTATCTGCGCGACCGTCTGCATGACCTCGACGATCTTGCCAACCGGCTGATGCGGCAATTGATGGGTCGCGATCACGCGCCCGCCCGCGAACAGCTGCCGGAGAATGCCGTGATCGTCGCCCGCGCCATGGGTCCGGCGGCGCTGCTCGACTATGACCGCAAGCGTCTGCGCGGTCTGGTGCTGGAGGAAGGCGGGCCGACCTCGCATGTCTCCATTGTGGCGCGTGCGCTCGGCATCCCGGCGGTGGGGGAAATCGCCAATGCCACCGGCCTGGTCGATTCCGGCGACGCGATTATCGTCGACGGCACCAGCGGCGAGGTACATGTGCGTCCGTCCGCCGAAGTGGAGAACGCTTATGCCGAGCGCGTGCGGTTGCGCGCGCGCAAGCAGGCGCAATACCGCGCATTGCGCGAGCGGCCCTGCGTCACCAAGGACGGCCAGCCGGTCACGTTGATGCTGAACGTCGGTCTGGTGATCGACCTGCCGCATATCGAGGAGACCGGCGCGGCCGGGATCGGCCTGTTCCGTACCGAATTGCAGTTCATGGTCTCGCCGAATTTTCCGCGCACCAGCGAGCAGCTCACGCTCTACCGCGCGGTGCTCGATGCCGCCGGGGAGCGCCCGGTGACTTTCCGCACCCTCGACATCGGCGGCGACAAGGTGCTGCCCTATATGCGCTCCTTCGAGGAAGAGAACCCGGCGCTTGGCTGGCGAGCGATCCGGCTGGGCCTCGACCGGCCGGGGCTCCTGCGCATCCAGATCCGCGCGCTGCTAAAGGCCGGCGGCGGGCGCGCGTTGAAGGTGATGTTTCCGATGGTCGCGACGGTGGATGAATTCGACGAGGCCAAGCGGCTGGTCGAATACGAACTGACGCATTTGCGCAAGCACGGACATGTTTTGCCCGAGCTGGTGGAAGTCGGGACCATGCTGGAAGTCCCTTCACTTCTTTTCCAGCTCGACGAATTGCTGGAACGTGCGGATTTCCTCTCGGTCGGCTCCAACGACCTCTTGCAATTCCTCTATGCAGCAGATCGCGGCAATGCGCGCGTGTCGCAACGCTTCGATCCGTTGTCGGCTCCGGTGTTGCGAGCCTTGCGCACCATCGCGCAGGCTGGACGCAAGCATAACAAACCGGTGACACTGTGCGGCGAACTGGCGTCGCAACCGATCGGAGCCTTAGCGCTGGTCGCCCTCGGCTACCGCTCGCTCTCGGTGACCCCGTCGGCACTCGGTCCGGTGAAAGCCATGTTGCTTGAACTCGACGGCCGCAAGGCGGCGAAATTGCTCGATCCCTTAATCGACAGCCCGGCCGGCAGCGTGCCGATCCGCCAACGGTTGCAGGCTTTCGCCGAATCGGAAGGCTTGCAGTTGTAGCGACGCCCCGTACGTCGCTCGCGCAGGCCGCTATTCTTATTCCTTATTGAGACAAGAGCAGATGCTCCCTGAACAGAAACTCGACGCCTTATTGACGCGCTATGCGGAAGTGCAGGCTGCACTCGCGAGCCAGCACAATTCCGATACTTTTGTGAAGCTGTCGCGCGAATTCTCGGAACTTGAGCCTGTCGTCGAATCCATCAATGCCTATCGCGCCGCCAGTCGTGAACTTGCTGAAATTGATGCGCTTATGGACGATCCCTTGACCGATCCCGAGATGCGGGCCTTGGCGGAAAGCGAGAAAGGCGCATTGCAGGAGCGTCGCGACCAGCTCGCGCAACAAGTCCGGCTTGCGCTGGTCCCGAAAGATGCCATGGATGAGCGCAATGTCATTCTGGAAATCCGCGCCGGCACCGGCGGCGATGAGGCTTCGCTGTTCGCTGGCGACCTTTTCCGCATGTATGAGCGCTACGCCGCTAAGCATGGCTGGAAAGTGGAGGTGGTTTCGGCGAGTGAAGGCACCGCCGGCGGTTACAAGGAAATCATCGCGGAAATCAGCGGCCGCGGCCCCTTCGCCAAACTGAAATTCGAATCCGGCGTGCACCGCGTGCAACGCGTGCCCAACACCGAGACGCAAGGGCGCATCCACACCTCAGCTGCCACCGTCGCGGTGCTGCCGGAGGCAGAGGAAGTCGACGTCAAGATTAACGACGCCGACCTGAAGATCGACACCATGCGGTCAAGCGGCGCCGGCGGCCAGCACGTCAACAAGACCGAATCCGCCATTCGGGTGACGCACATTCCGAGCGGCGTCGTCATTTACGTGCAGGCGGAGCGGTCGCAGCACAAGAACAAGGCAAAGGCGATGGCGATGTTGCGGGCCAAGCTTTACGACCTGGAACGCACCAAGCTCGATACGGCACGCGCCGCCGAACGCAAGGGCCAAATCGGCTCCGGCGACCGTTCCGAGCGCATTCGCACCTACAATTTTCCGCAAGGCCGCGTCAGCGAACACCGCATCAATCTCACACTTTACAAATTGCCGCAGGTCATGGAAGGCGAAGCGCTGGATGAAATCGTTCAGGCGCTGACCACCGAGCATCAGGCAGAATTGCTGGCGGTACAGGATAAGGCATCGTGACAATATTTTACGGGGTTGTGCCGGGTATGCCCATCGCCGCGGCGCGGCGCGCGGTGGCGCAGGCATTCCGCAATGGCCGCCTGGATTCTCCCGACCTCGACGCGCGTCTGTTGGTCGGCCATGCGCTTGGCCTCGATCACACCGCGTTGGCCTCCAATGGGGAACGCGAGCTGAGCGTCGACGAAGTTTCCGCCATCAGCGACCTCGCCGCCCGCCGGCTGGCGCACGAGCCGGTGGCGCGCATTGTAGGCCGCAAGGAATTCTGGGGGCTGGAATTTAGGGTCACGTCCGCAACCTTGGTGCCCCGGCCGGAAACCGAAACCCTGGTGGAAGCGGCCCTCGCGGCAATTCCCGACCGCTCGCTTCCGCTTCGCATCGTGGATTTCGGCACCGGCACTGGCGCACTTTTGCTCGCGCTGTTGTCGGAATTTCCTAATGCCGTGGGTATCGGCACCGACATTAGTGTCTCCGCGCTGGCGGTCGCGCGCGACAATGCCAATCGTCTTGGTGTCGGATCGCGCGCGTATTTTGCCGCCTGCGATTATGGCTCGGCCCTGCGCGGGCCGTTCGATCTTATTATTTCCAATCCGCCCTATATCGCGGACGGCGATATGGCCGGCCTGGATCCGGAAGTTCGCAACTACGATCCGCGGCTCGCACTCGACGGCGGCACATCCGGCCTCGATGCTTATCGAGCCGTGGTGGCGCATGCCGGCCGTCTGCTCGCCCCGGAGGGTATTCTGGTGGTTGAGTTGGGGGCCGGGCAGGCGTTCTCTGTGGCAGCCCTGATGGACAAGGGCGGAATCGTGGCGGATGCACCGAAGCCCGATTTAAGCGGCCATTTTCGCGCTCTTCTGGGCCGTCCAGCCCTGCGGGGATAGCATTTCGAAAGTGAAAAATAGCACTTGGTTTATTCCCTCAGAGCGACTAGTTTCTTTTCACGACATCGACCCGAGACGGTCGCAACGCGTTAACGCCCGGAGCTTCTGAGGCGAGCGGTGCGAAAGGCGAACGAAGATAGCCGTTGATACGGCAGCGCATTCGGGTCAGACGCTTCATCGGTTAGGCGCGCATCGGCATGACGTCGATCAATGACGCGCGGATGAGGGGTTGCCATTGCCGCTGAAGATCGCGGCGCAGGGGTTGTTGCGGCTATCGCAAAGAAGGATCGCACAGGTTCAGGAAGTCCTCGGTCGACGCTCCTTGAGCAAGGCCGGTGGGGAGGTGTGTGCCTTCGAGTCTCAAAGGGGCTCAAAACTGGTCTTCAGGGCGTTCGAAATCGGAGTGGCGAAAAAGGCAGATCATGAGAAACGGTCAGAACAAGCGCATGCGTGGACGCAGTAACAATAACCGCGGCAAAAGCTCGAACCCGCTCACGCGGGTTTACGAGTCGAACGGGCCGGACGTGAAAATCCGCGGGACGGCCTCGCATGTTGCGGAGAAATACATCCAGCTTGCGCGCGATTCACAGGCTTCCGGCGACCCTGTGGCGGCCGAGAATTATTACCAGCACGCCGAGCACTATTTCCGCATGATCGCCGCGGCGCAGGAACAGTTCCGCCAAAGCCAGCAGCAGCCGTTTCATCGCCCTGAAGGCGAACCTCGCGAGGACAGCTTCGACGGCGATGACGATGATTTTCAGGCGCAGGGCGAGCCGGGCTATGGCAATCGCGAGCAGGCTCCCTACCCGCCGCGCGACAACCAATTCCAATCGCGCGAGCAACAGCAGCAGCATCATAATCGCGAGCAGCAGTCGCATTACAATCGCGAGCAACAGCAGCCCTATCCGCCGCGCGAGCAGCCGCGGCCGCAGCAGCAAGGCGGCGGTGACGGCCAAGGCGATGCGGGCGGCTTGCCGCCCTTCATCACCGGTGGCGCCCCGCAGGCGCAGGCCGGCGGCCAGGGCCAAAACGGGCACGAGGGGCAGGCCGACCGTTATCCGCTGCACCGCCGGCGCCGGCGCCATCGTGGCCCGCGCAGCGAGGTAACGGGCTCGCAGGGGGGCAACGACGGCAACCAGCCGATCCCGCGCCCCACCAACGAATGATTGTCCGTTCAAGCTAGCGGCGCGCGATCAGATCGCGCCCGCGGCTCCGCCCGGTGCGGGCGCGAGCGCAGGTTCCAGCGCCGGCACCAGCCGGCGCTTTTCTTTGCCTGCGGGAAGCGCGCGATAGACCTGCTTGGTCGCCTCCACGATATGCACGCCGGAAAAGGGCGCAGAGATTTTCGAACCGACGCGTTCCCATACGGGCGCCGAGCGCAAAAACCATTTGCGGCCGATCGGCGGCACGTAGAGCGCTTCGTCCCAGCCGACTGGAGTAAACCAGGTTTCCCGCAGCAGTTGGATGATCTGCGACCGCGAATACGGTCGGCCGTGGCCGAAGGGCGTGGTGTCCATGCGCGCCCAAAGCCCGCGCCGGTTTGGCACTACCGCCAATAATTTGCCGCCCGCCGACAATACGCGCCAGACCTCCCGCAATAGCTGCGCCGGGTCCCGCGACATCTCAAGCGAGTGCACCAGCAGCACGAGATCGACGGCGCCATCGGGCAGCGGCATCTCGCTTTCGTCCACCAGCGCCGTGAGCGCGGGGCGGGCCGAGGGCCATTTCACGACGCCCTGAGCGCCGGGCATGAAGGCGAGACAGCGTTCAGCCTCCTCCCGAAACAGCCCGAGATAGGGTGTTGGATAGCCGACGCCGAGCACACGCAACGCGCGCGCATTGGTCCAGCGCCCGCGAACGCTACGGCCGATAAAGCGGCGGGCGACCACGCCAAGTTGATGGGCATAGAAGCTTCGCAGGTCGACGACGTCTATAGACATGGCGCTATACTATCACGGAACGAGTGAAAGGATTTTAACCGCCATGGGAATCCCTGCCCAGGTCCGTCTATTTCTTTGCCTGCAAGATAACTACGGCGTCCTTGTGCATGATTCAGCGAGCGGAGCGACCGCCGCGATCGACGCGCCCGAAGCGGCCCCGGTGGAAGCGGCGCTGAAGGGCAACGGCTGGAAACTCACCGATATTCTGGTCACCCACCACCACGGCGATCACACCGGCGGGATCGCGGCGCTCAAGCAACAATATGGTTGCCGGGTGGTTGCTCCACGCGGCGAAGCCGCGAAAATCCCGCAGGTTGATGAGACGGTCGGCGAAGGCGATACGGTCAAGGTGGGTGGTCTCACGGCGCATGTGCTGGAAACGCCGGGACATACGCTTGGGCATATCGCCTATTGGTTTGATGCCGACAAGCTCGCCTTCGTCGGCGACACACTTTTCTCCATCGGCTGCGGCCGGGTGATCGAAGGCAATCCAGAGATGATGTGGCGCTCGCTCGCCAAGCTGCGCGAGCTGCCGGGCGACACCCGGATTTTCTGCGGGCATGAATACACGCAGGCCAATATCCGCTTCGCACTTACGATCGAGCCCGACAACAAAGCGCTGCTCGCGCGCGCCGCCGCCGTGGACAAGCTGATCGCCGGCAAGCGGCCGACCCTTCCCACGACCCTGGCGGAGGAACGCGAGGCCAATCCCTTCCTGCGTGCCGATAGGCCGGAAGTCGCCGCCGCTGTGGGACTGAGCGGTAAGCCGCCGGCGGAAGTTTTCGCCGAAGTGCGCGCGCGGAAGAATAAATTCTAAGCATGCGCTTGAAGAAGCCTGCGCCGGACGTGGATCCGGGCCGGAACTGGTTTTCGCTCAGACCATGTACTGCCCGCCATTGGCGGTCAGCGTTGAGCCGGTGATAAAGCCGGACTCGTCGGCGGCGAGAAAGACGACGCAGCGCGCGATTTCTTCCGGCGTGCCGAGCCGCCCCGTCGGGATTTGCGGGATGATGCGCTTCTCCAGCACATCCTTCGGCATGGCCTGCAGCATTTCGGTACCGATATAGCCGGGGCAGATCGCGTTCACCGTGACGCCGACGCGTGCATTCTCCTGCGCTAAGGCCTTTGTGAAGCCGATCTCGCCCGCCTTGGCGGCGGAATAATTCGCCTGCCCCATCTGCCCCTTCTGCCCGTTGATCGAGGAGATGCAGATGATGCGGCCAAATTTGCGCTCGCGCATGCCCTCGATCACCGGGCGGCACATGTTGAAGAGCGAATTGAGGTTGATATCGATCACGGCGCGCCACTGCTCGACATTCATTTTGTGGAACATGCCGTCGCGGGTGATGCCGGCATTGTTGACCAGCACGTCCACCGGGCCGAGCTCGGCCTCCACTTTCTTCAATCCGGCGGCACAGGCATCATGGGATGACACGTCCCATTTATAAACCCCGATGTCGGTAGCCGCCTTGAACTTATTGGCGGCCTCGTCGTTGCCGGCATAGATCGCCGCCACCTTGTACCCGGCCGCTTTCAGCGCCTTCGCTATCGCCGCCCCGATCCCGCGCGTGCCACCGGTAACCACCGCAACGCGTGCCATGACTTACAACCTCCGCACTTGATCTTCCCGCCCCGTCTACGGGGGGAAACGCATTACCTTTCCACGCACATCGCTATACCCATGCCGCCCCCGATGCAGAGCGTGGCGAGGCCCTTCTTGGCGTTGCGCCTGCCCATCTCGTGCAGCAGCGTCGTCAGCACGCGCGCGCCGGAGGCCCCGACCGGATGGCCGAGAGCGATGGCCCCGCCATTGACATTGACCTTCTCGGTATCCCAAGCGAGGTCCTTGTTCACCGCGCAAGCCTGCGCGGCAAAGGCCTCATTCGCTTCGATTAAATCCAGGTCCTCAATCTTCCAGCCGGCCTTTTTTAGCGCGGCGCGCGAGGCTGGGATCGGGCCGGTGCCCATGATCGAAGGATCGACGCCGGCATGCGCCCAGGAGACGATGCGGGCGAGCGGTTTACGGCCTTCCTTCTCCGCCTGGCTCGCCTTCATCAGCACCACCGCGGCGGCGCCATCATTGATGCCCGAGGCGTTGCCCGCAGTCACGGTGCCCTCCTTGTCGAAGGCCGGCCGCAGCTTCGCCATGCCGTCAAGCGTGGAGCCGTGACGCGGATATTCATCGCTATCGACCACCACGTCCCCCTTGCGCGTCTTCACCGTGACCGGGACGATCTCGTCCTTGAAGCGGCCGGCCTTCTGCGCCGCCTCGGCCTTGTTCTGAGATTTGACCGCGAATTCATCCTGCTGCTGACGCGTGATCTGCCACTGCTTGGCGACGTTCTCCGCGGTATTTCCCATGTGGTAGCCGTTGAAAGCGTCCCACAGTCCGTCCTTGATCATGGTGTCGACCATGTCGAAGTTGCCCATCTTCACCCCGTTGCGCAGATAGGCGCAGTGCGGGGCCATGCTCATCGACTCCTGGCCACCGGCGACCACAATCTCGGAATCTCCGTTCAGAATGGCCTGATAGCCGAGCGCAACCGCGCGCAGACCGGAGCCGCAAAGCTGATTGACCCCCCAGGCCGGACTCTGCACCGGGATGCCGGCATTGACCGAGGCCTGGCGCGCCGGGTTCTGGCCTTGGCCCGCGGTGAGGATCTGGCCCATGATCACCTCGGACACCTGCCCACCCTCGACGCCGGCGCGCTCCAGCGCCGCCATGATGGCAACTTTGCCGAGTTCGTGCGCCGGCAAGCTTGAAAGCGCTCCATTGAACGCACCTACTGCCGTGCGGGCGGCGCTGACGATGACGATGTCGTCTTTCATATGATACTCCTGTTATCGGAACGGGCGATTTACACAAGCAGTGCCCTTTCTGGGTCTATACACCTTACCGACTGATCCCGCCTTATCGTGACAAAACGGTGGCCCGGCCCGGAAGAAAGGGGTTATCCTGCCTGCCTTAGCGAGGCCGGAACCGACGTATGGCAAAGTCCGAAGCACCGATCACCATCAAGAAATACGCCAACCGCCGGCTCTATAACACCGGCACCAGCACCTATGTCACGCTCGAGGACCTCGCCGTCATGGTCAAAAAAGGCGAGGATTTTGTGGTCTATGACGCCAAAACCGGCGAGGACATCACCCGTTCCGTGCTGGCGCAGATCATTTTCGAGCAAGAAAACAAGGAAGGCCAGAGTCTGCTGCCGATCGCCTTCCTGCGGCAGCTGATCCGCTTCTACGGCGACAGCATGCAGACGCTGGTGCCGCGCTTTCTGGAAATCTCCATGAGCTCGCTCACCCGCGAGCAGGAGAAGATGCGCGAGCAGGTAGCGCAGGCCTTCGGCGCCAGCGGCTTCGGCACGCTGGAAGATCAGGTGCGCCGGAACATGGAGATGTTCGAGCGCGCCTTCACAATGTTCGCCCCTTTCGCCCGCACAGAAACCCCCGAGGGCGGTGACAAGCCCCCGTCGCGCGGCGGCAGCGACATCGATGATCTCAAGCATCAGCTCGACGAGATGCAAAAGCGGCTCGACCGCCTCGGCGACAAGGGCAAAGAATAGGCCAAGATCAGGTCACGACTCGTCCGCTAACGCCCGCCTAAGCATGGCGAGGCGGCGCAGGTCTATGCGGCCGCATCGGCACGGCGATAGACCACAATCAAGAAAGTTGAAGCGCCTTTAGGAGATGATGCGGTCGGCACTCTCAATGCCAATGTCGCGCTGCGCCGTGCGTACACTGACGCTGAAGCCACCGAGTACATCGACGAAGGCCGTGACCATCAGCAGAAAAAAGGTGGATGTGGCCGCCCGCTCCACGAGCAGAAACTCAACGATCATGCCGATGAACAGCAGCATCGACAGCATGTGATCGGCGATGCCGCGACTCCCAATCCGCGTCGATTTGAGGATTTCCACAAAAAGCAGCAGGATCGAAAATGCGATCAGCAGGTCGCTTGGCGAGACGCCCCATTCACCGCCTGATCTCATATGCACGGAGGTGATAGGCTGCGTCCAGTCGGTCATGCTGAAGATGAAGGCGAAGATGTTGTAGAGCACGAAGGGGATCAGCAGGAGGGGGAAGCCAATGAGAAACATGGACGCCATTTCCTCGCGCTGACGCGTGGCCCGATGTGCGAAAAGCCGGATCAGGCCTCGGCTTTCTTCGGCTTCAAAATCTGGCGGCCTTTGTATTTGCCGGTCTTCAGGTCGATGTGGTGCGGCCGGCGCAGCTCGCCAGAATCCTTGTCCTCGACGTAAGCTGGCTTCTTCAGCGCATCGGCGGACCGGCGCATCCCGCGGCGGGAGGGCGAGGTTTTTCTTTTTGGAACGGCCACTACTCAATCTCCTCAACGGGACGCCGGCGCGAAGCGCGGAAAGGTCCTTCTGGTGGGTCAGATGTGGGGGCTTATAGAGGAAGGCAGGTGCGAAAACTAGTGCCCCCGCTTCCGAAGTTCGTGATACTTCGCGGCATCCTCTGACACGAACTTCGGAAGCAAAGGGGCACTAGCAACTTTATGATTCTAGTGCCGCTTTTCGATTTGAAGTTCCTAACCGAGATCGCCCAGGTGGTGTAGGAACTTCAAATCGGCGGCACTAGAGCGTGAGGCCGTTTTCCGCCGCCAGCG
>JAXDOO010000400.1:0-4871 GCA_034668865.1 Alphaproteobacteria bacterium | reverse complement strand
CGGTCAGGATCACGGCTTCGATAGGGCTTCCACGGACTCCACTGGCGGGGTGCAATGCCTCGATTCCTCCGATCTGCGCACGCAGGTCGGGGGCAGCATTAAGCAAAGTCCATGGCCGCCCGGAAACTGATACCGCAAGGCTCGTTTGCGTACGCGCACAAACCCTCTCATCACCGCTCCATGCCAGTTGGCATACCGAGCAGCGACAATTCCACTGCGGAAATCCTCCTCCTGCTGCTGACCCAAGAACGATAGTCGTTAATCTCAAGTCTTGCGGCTGGAGCGGGATCGATGGCTCAGAACTCGGCCGGGAAATAATCGTTGATCTCGAGGCCGATGCAGATCTCTAAAAGAGTCGGGGTCGTCCAGGTCATGGTCGAACTCCTCTCGCCGCCCTTCTGGCGGTTTGCACACAACGCTTTATGTATAATAGTCCGAAGAGAGCATCTAGGCAACCGCCGCTCGTACGCGTGCGATTGTCGCAATGTCGGTGGCCCGAGCCCGCGTCTTTGTGCTTCCATTCTGAGCTAGCCTCGGGGCACACGCGGTTCACGCGCTTCAGTGTCGGGTCCCTATACCGAAGGGGATCGCAGATGCGCGCTTCCAAAATACTGACTATCGTCGCGTTGTGCTTGGCCGTTCTCGCCTGCGCCCTACTTGCCGCCCCGAATGCGATCGCCGCGGATCGAATTCGGGTTGCCGTCCAAAGGACCGGTACCCTCGCATGGGAACTCGAGATCATCAAAGCGCCCGGCCTCGATAAAATAGCCAATTTGCAGATCGAGACGATTGAGCTTGCCACTACCGAAGCGGGAAAAATCGCTCTCAGGGGTGGTGCCGCCGATCTTATGCTGTCGGATTGGCTGTGGGTGGCACGCGAACGATCGCTGGGCGACGATCTCGTGTTCTATCCGTCTTCGAACACGCTGGGAGCGGTGATGGTGCCACCGCATTCGCCGATCAAGGGGATCGCTGATCTCAAGGGCAGGAAACTTGCCGTAGCGGGAGGGCCGCTCGACAAGAGCTGGCTCTTGTTGCAGGCGTTAGCGCGTCGTTCGGGGCTAGATCTGAAACGGCAGGCGTCAATTGTGTATGGCGCGCCTCCGCTGTTATCCGAGAAAGCGTTGCAGGACGAGACCGACGCAACGCTGACATTCTGGAACTTTTGCGCCGATCTCGAAAGCAAGGGTCACAGGCGTGCCATTGCCATGGATGATGTCATGCGTGGTCTCGGCACCAAGGGTCCGGTGGCGATCGTCGGCTACACGTTTGACGGTGGCTGGGCTTCCCGCAACCGTTTTGCGGTCGATCGCTTCCTTGACGCCGCCCGCCAAGCCAAGGACATCCTCGCCTCGTCGGAGGCGGAATGGCAAAGGCTTGCGCCGCGCATCGGTGTCCGAGATGCCGATGCGCTCGCAATCTACCGGCAGCGCTACGGCGAAGGCATCGTGCGCCGTCCAATCGCCGACGAAGAAGCTGACGCGCGTGCTTTGTATCGAGTCCTGGCGGAGGTCGGCGGCGCCGATTTGGTTGGCGCCGCGCGGGAACTCGATCGCGGCACGTTCTACCGGCCAGGTCCGGAGCAATGAACGCGGTCAATGACTGACATCACACGCGCTTGTACCTTTCACTAGCACGAAAGACACGATGAGAATTCGAGGCCGCTCCGAGCTCCCTCCGTAGGGGCCTAGATGTAACCTCCACGTGAGATCCGCTTGCATTTTGCCGTCGCGCGGTGAAAACTGACTGCCACCGGCCATTCCAAGGAGCAGAGTAATCAAGGAGGAACGATCATGAGGTCCAGTTCTTTCGTACTTATGTCCGTACTGGTTGTGACGTCTCAATCTGCTTTCGCACAAACGCGAGAAGAGACTACAAAGACCTTAAATGAGATGCGTTCGACCGGAAAGATGGCGGAAATCCCACTCATTCCTCAAACAGGATCAAAAGCAACCTCCATTAAAAAGAACCTCGAAGCGATAAAGCTTCCACCAGGGTTTAAGATTTCTCTTTACGCCCTCGTACCAGACGCGCGTCATATCGCTGTGGGCCCTCAAGGCGTCACAACGATCATCAGCACTCGCAAGAACAAGATCTATGCAGTCACCGACAGGGCTAAGTCTGGTGTTGCAGAAGAGGTCAAGCAATTTGCTCCAACTCTTGGGGACTTGACGATTCCAGACGGGGTTTGCTTTTCGAAGGATGGATTTCTTTATGTTACCGAGCAGAATGCTCTCTTAGAGTTTCCAGCAGCTGAATTTTTTTACGAGAGCCCTGACGTTGTCATCAACCCGGTCGTGAAGGGAGGTGACCTGATCCCAAAATCCGAGGAGAGCTACAATCACACCTCGCGTGCCTGCACCGTCGGACCTGACAACAAGATTTACCTGACGCTGGGCCAACCATACAATGTCCCGCCTAAGGAAAAGTTCGACCTTTACACCAACCTCGGCATTGGCGGGATCATCCGCATGGACCGGGACGGAAAGAATCGCGAAGTCTTTGCTCGTGGCGTTCGTAATTCAGTCGGACTAGCCTTCAATCCGAAGGACAAAACGCTCTGGTTCACCGACAATCAGGTTGACGGCATGGGCGATGATACCCCACCGGGCGAGTTGAACCGCGCAACGAAGGCCGAACTCAACTTTGGTTTCCCGTGGTATGGCGGCGGCAAGATCCGTACCGCCGAATACCAAGATGATACGCCTCCCGCAGATGTCGTCTTTCCCCAAGTCGAGACGATTGCCCATGCCGCGGACCTCGGTATGAGCTTCTACACCGGAAAGATGTTCCCGAAGAAGTACCAGGGCGCTATCTTCTCCGCGCAACATGGTTCCTGGAATCGTACAGAGCCTGTGGGCGGGCGTGTGATGGTGACCTACCTGAAAGAAGATGGGACTGTTGATAAGATGGAGCCATTTGCACAAGGATGGCTGACCGCCGATGGCGAGTACACGGGACGTCCTGTTGACATTCAGTCGCTGAGGGATGGGTCATTGCTTGTGTCCGACGACTTCGCCGGCGCGCTCTACCGCATCACCTATACCGGCAGGTAATGTTGACATCGAAGGCTGCATCCATAATGCAGCCTTCTTTCTACATAGGAGGAATGATGTTACCTCGTCCTCCGATAGTCTTCGTGATTATTGCCGCGTCCGTTGTATCGTACTTGCTTCCCCCAGGAACTTCGCTGGCGGCCGGCGATCCAAAAGCGGGCCGGAAGAAAGCCCTTGAGTGCCAGACCTGCCATGGGCTGGATGGCGTTTCGAAACTACCCGAGGCTCCCCACCTTAGTGGTCAGGTCGAAATCTATCTTGTAAAGGCGCTGAACGATTACAAGTCGGGGGCGCGCACCAATGAGATGATGTCGCTCGTCGCATCCCCCCTGTCTGACAGCGATATTGCTGACCTGGCGGCCTGGTACTCCGCTATTGAGATAACTGTTCAGAAGCCCCGATAAATTTGGCATTCAGAATGCGAACGTCTCGATGTCTGCTTTGAGTCCATTTTCAGAAGTCAGCGCAGGTAGGAACAAGGTCCGTTCTGACGCCGTGAACGGACATCGTCAGGCTGTCTCGGCATGTCCGAAAAGTGCCAAAATCAGACTTAGGAAAGTCTAATCACAGACCTCGTTATCTCTCCCTGCGAAGCCGCCTCCAGCATAGCGAGGCGATGCCAGACGACATCCTTTTGCAACCGGACGGCATCCTTGCTGACTGCATACCATCTGCCCGGATGCCTGCGGTTTTGCGGGAGCAGCTTCTGCCTTGGCGCGATCCGGTTTATTGCGTTGGGCCTTCGGCTCTTCTCGCTTTGCCGTTGGCTTCTTCACTTCGATCTTTTCGCAAGTGTTGTCGTCACCAACCTCGTAGCCCGGCCCGCATGTAATCTTGGTGCAACGCTCACCGTCGGCTTTGAAGCCCTGCTCGCAAGCCAGCGGGCAGATGCGCGCTGATTTGGCCTTGATGGCATCGAGCGTATCAAGGCTCGCAACTTTCACATCGAATTTCGTCCCTGCATTCCGGTTAAACGCCTCAAGCGCACGGCGAGACGGTGCAGCCCACTCGCCCCCCACCGCTCCCGTGAGGCAGCCGACCCGGCGCAACTCCGCGTGTATCGATCGCACAATGTCCGCTGCGGGCAAGGCATCCTTAGGCATAGAATTGTTTGATGGCGGCAATGATGCAACTCGCTGGTCTGCGGGAACTCGATCGCGGCACGTTCTACCGGCCAGGTCCGGAGCAATGAACGCGGCGCTGCGACTCGTCTCACTGGGGCTGCTCGTCGTGGCTTGGTATGTGGGATCGCAGCTCGCGGGCGCGCGCCTATTGCCGGATCCCTACGCCGTCGGCCTTACCATCCTGAACGAAGCACGTTCGGGGGCGCTGGCCTTCAACCTCGGTGCAACCCTGGCGCGCGTCGCCGTGGCGTTTGTCATCGCAATGACGCTCGGCGCTATCCTTGGTCTTGTCATGGGACGCTTCCGTGTCGCCGACCTGCTCGGCGACACGTGGCTGGTGGTGCTCCTAAACCTGCCGGCCCTGGTGATCATCGTGCTGGCGTATGTATGGGCCGGTCTCACCGAAACGGCGGCAATTGCGGCTGTGGCGCTCAATAAGCTTCCGATCGCGACCGTAACTATCCGCGAGGGCGCGCGTTCGCTCGACCGTGAACTCGACGACATGGCGCAAGCCTTTCGCATGGGCCCGTGGGTTCGCATGCGCCATGTCGTTCTGCCGCAGCTTGCGCCCTATCTTGCGGCCGCGGCCCGCTCCGGATTATCGCTGGTGTGGAAAATTGTGCTCATTGTCGAACTGCTCGGACGTCCCAACGGCGTCGGATTCGAGATCGGCGTCGCGTTTCAATTGTTC
>JAXDOO010000399.1:0-3207 GCA_034668865.1 Alphaproteobacteria bacterium | reverse complement strand
TGCTTGCCGTGTCCGAGACCGGCGGCTGGCACGTCAAGGGACATTATCTGCAGGGACAAGACATCGCGCAGGTGGCGCGCACCGCCGACCCACAAACGTTCCTCATCGCCTCGCATGGCGGAGGTTTGGCGCGGTTGAATGTGGAATCGGGCGCCGTCGAGCCAGTCGGGGCCGGCGTCCTGCCCGGGGGCATTCGCTGCGTCGCGGTCGCGCCGTCGGATCCCAACACCATTTTTATCGGCACCGAGCCGGTCGGCATCTTCGTCAGCCGTGACGGCGGGCGGAGCTGGAGCGAATGCGAGGAAGTCGCGCGCATGGCGCAGCGGCTGAAATGGGGCTATCCGGTCCCGTCCGTGCAGCCGCATATCCGCGACATCGTCATCGACCGCAGCAATCCCGACCGGCTGTTTGCCGCGGTGCAGGTCGGCGCCGTCATCGTCAGCGAGGACGGCGGCAAGACCTGGCGCGATACCGGCGGCCAGATGGACGCCGACGTTCACAGCGTGGTCCAGGATCCAAGCGATCCGTCCGTCGTCTATGCCTGCGCCGGCGGCGGGGGCTCGCTCACCATGGCGACGCTCGACCAATATCCGCCGCCGCTGCCCGAGGGACGGCCGATCTATCGCAGCAAGGATTCCGGACGCAGCTGGGAGTGCATCAGCCTCGACTTCGAACGCACCTACGGCGTCTCGTTGCGCGTGCATCCGCGCGATCCGGCGCTGCTGCTGGCCGCCGTCGGGCGCGGCATTCCGCCGTTCTGGCGCAAGCGGCCGGAACGGGCCGACGCCGTCGTCGTGGTGAGCCGCGACCGCGGCAAGACCTGGTCGCAGTCCACCGAGGGGCTGCCCGACCATTTCGCTTTGATGGTGGAGGCGATCGAGATCGGCCCCGGCCCGCGCCACCGCGCCTTCATCGGCACCGGCGGCGAAGGCATGAAGGTCGCCGACGGGCCGCAGGGAGAGATCTACGTCAGCGACGAAGTGGAGCGCGGCTGGCACCGCATTCCGCTCGATTTTCCCTCGATCGCGACGCTCACGGCGTCATGAATGCCCTCTCCTTCTAGCGCCGGGGACCTGCCATGAGCGCCGGCCCGGGTCGCCCGTTTCCCGCCGATCTCGTCGACTTCGAGAAGGGCGTGGCGAGCCGCCGGCTGTTCGTCGATCGCGACATCTACGACCGCGAGCTCGAAAATATCTTCGCCCGCTGCTGGCTGTTCGTCGGCCATGAGAGCCAGGTTCCCAACCCCGGCGATTTCGTGCTGTCGCGGATGGGCGAGGAATCGGTGATCCTCAACCGCGACCTCGGCGGCAAGCTGCATGTCTTCCTCAATACCTGCCGCCATCGCGGCATGCGCGTGTGCCGCTACGATTTCGGCAATACGCGCGAGTTCCTGTGCCCCTATCACGGCTGGCTCTATGGCGCGGACGGCACGCTGCAGGGCGTGCCGCAATTCCGCGAAGGCTATCATTCCGAGCTCGACCGCTCGGCCTGGGGACTGATCGAGGTCGCCAAGCTGGAAACCTACAATCAAACGGTCTGGGCAACGTGGAGTGCCGACGCGCCGTCGCTCACGGAGTATTTCGGCGAGGCGCGGTTCTATCTCGACAATTTCCTCGCGCCCCCGGATGGCGGCAATGGCCGTCTCGAAGTCATCGGCGGGATTCAGAAATGGATCACGCCATGCAATTGGAAATTCGGGGCGGAGAATTTCATCGGCGATTACTATCACGGCATCAGCCATGAATCGGCCGATCGCCTGGCGATGAGTCCGAGCGGCAAGAAAGGCCGCCATACCCATGACGTGGTGAAGGCGCGTACGGTGAAGGTGAATCTCTCCTATCCCGAGCACGGCCACGGCGTCCGCAGCACGGTGGTGGTGGGCGATTTTCCCTATACCTCGCTCTATCCGGAAAACCCCGCCGTCGACGCCTATTTCCGCGACGCGCATGAGAAGCGCCGCCAGCGCCTGGGCGAGCAATCGCGCATCTACGGCGGCGGCGGCACCTTGTTCCCCAACATGTCGTTCTCCAACGGCCGCACCAGCATCGCCGTCTGGCATCCGCACGGGCCGGAGCAGACCGAAGTGTGGCGCTATTACCTGGTGCCCGAGGATGCCCCGCAAGAAGTCAAGGACGTGCTGCGGCACTACGTGATCCGCTATCAAGGCCCTTCCGGCCTCACCGAGCAGGACGACCTGGAGAACTGGAACATGGCGGCGGCGGCGAGCCGCGGCACCATCGCGCGCCGGCATCCCTACAATTACCAGATGGGCCTCGGTCACGAAGCCACCACCGGCCGCTACGAATGGCTCGCGCGCGGCGCCCTGGTGACCGAAGGAATCAGCGAGCAGAACCAGCGCGGCTTTCTCAAGCGCTGGGTCGCGTTGATGCAGGACTAGGCCCGGGCCTTGGACACCAGCACCGACATCGAACGGCTTCTGCTGGTCCGCCGCGTGGAGGAATTCCTCTATCGGGAGGCCCGGCTGCTCGATGAGCGCCGGTTCGAGGAATGGCTGAAGCTCCTCGCCGACGATCTGCGCTATTGGATGCCGATGACGCGCAACGTGCGCTTCGATGAGGCCGAGCGCGCCGAGACGCGCGAGCGGCAGGACGTCAATTGGTTCGACGAGGGCAAAGAGACGCTGCTGCTGCGGGTGCAGCAAATCCGCACCGGCGTTCACTGGGCGGAGGAGCCGTTCTCGCGCACCTGCCATTGCGTCACCAACGTGCTGCTCGATGCGGTCACGCCGGAAACCGTGTCGGTCAACAGCCGGTTCCTGATCTACCGCAATCGCGGCGATACCGAAGTCGATCTGTTCGCGGGCAAGCGCGAGGACGTGCTCCTTCGCGCGGCGGAAGGGTTCCTGTTGCGGCGCCGCAAGATCGTGCTCGATCAGAATGTCCTGCTGGCAAAGAATCTGACGATCTTTTTCTAAAGGGTCCCCCGTGGAACAAGGCAAGGTCGCGATCGTAACCGGCGGCACTTATGGCATCGGCCGCGCCATCACCTGCGAATTGGCGCGGCGCGGCCATCGCGTGGTCGCGGTCGGGCTCGATGCGCGGCAAATCGGCAGCGCAGCCGCGGGCGGCGCGGCCGGCACGCGTGAGGCGCTAGAGCGTGAAGGACTTTCCGCCGAGATCCTGGAGGGCGACGTGTCGGCGGCAGCGGACGTGCGGCGCGTGGTGGACCGTGCCATGTCACGCCATG
>JAXDOO010000398.1:0-20420 GCA_034668865.1 Alphaproteobacteria bacterium | reverse complement strand
CGCGGACAAGCGACGACGCTGCCAGAAGCGCCGAACAAGGTCGAACGAGTGTCAGGAAGGGAAAGCGTGATGCAGAGGTCGATAATCCCAAGCCGTATGGCCGGCGCCGCCGCCGTCATTTTGATTTTGTCGGTCGGGATCGGAGCCGCCACAGCGCAGCAGCCGGAGGACCGCCGTCTGTGCGTCGTCAACGACACCAAGGCTCAGGTGATGGTCGGGCTGTTCGCAGCCAAGCCCAAATCCAACAAATGGGGCAAAAACCTGCTTGCCGGCGCGCCACTGCCGACCGGGGAGATGCGGATTGTGGATTTTGCCGAAGCTGGCGACTGCGTCATCGACATCCGCGCCACCTTCAGCACGGGCGAGGACCGGCTGGGCAACGCCGTCGACGTCTGCACGCGCGCCTGGTGGGTGGTGTTTGACGGCGAAATGAAAAAGCCCAAATGCCCGCTGGACGTGGAGCAATAGCGGCCGGCTGAACCGATCGGCCGTTACTGGCAGACCGCGCGGGTGACGAAGGTCTCGACCGAGCATTCGCCCTCCGCCGGCTGCCGGCCGGACAGCCAGACCTGCGCCGGGCATTTTTGTGCGGAGGCGGTATCGAGACTCTTGCCGGAGCCAAAACCCTTGCTCTTGCAAACCGCGTCGGCGGCGGTGCGGCAATCGGGAGCGCCGTTCGACGCCACCGGGCAGCGCTCGCGTCCGCTCACGATGCGGGTGGCGGGCAGCCCGACAATGGTAGTGGCGGCGTCCTTGGCCGTGCCGGCGGCATCTTGCGCGGTTCCGGTGGCTTGGCCGCCGAGGCTGCCGAGCGTATCGCGGGCATCCCTCATCTGGTCATTGAGGCGCTCCCGCGACCGGCTGAACCACTGGCCGAAGGCATCGATAAATCCCGGCTGAAAGCTACGCGGCGCGGCCGGTGCTGGCGCCACGGCCGGCGGCTGCTCCTCAGGCCTGGCGTCCTGCTTGACGTCCTGCGCCGGCGCGGCAGAAAGGCACAGCAGCACCGTCACGCATACGGCTGCCGCGCCTGCGGCCCAATGGGCGCGCCGAACCTTGCGGCTTCCGCGGTTACGATTCGTGACCATGCAGCTAGCGTAGCGCCACCCCGGCGCTCCCTGACGCGGCCGGAGGGTGCTTTCCGCACATGGCAAAATTGAGGAACCGCGGGACGACGTGCCATTGCATTGAATGGCGCAGCAGCCGGCCTTTGCTCAGGGTCAGAGCAGGTAGACCGCAGCGATGATGCCGACGATGAGAAGGGCTGCGCTGATGGTGACCCAGAAGCCGAGGCGCTCTTCGATGATGGCGCGCGCCTGCGGGCCATAACGGCTGATCAGGAAGGCGACGAGGTAGAACCGCATGCCCCGCGCGACGAAGGACAGCAGGACGAAAGGGACGATGGGATATTCGGCAAAGCCCGACGCGATGGTGACGATCTTATAGGGGATCGGCGTCATGCCCTTGAGCAGGATGATCCACGCCCCCCACTCCGCGTAAGCCGCCTTGAAGGCTTCGATCTTGTCGCCATAGCCGTAGAGCTGCATCAACCACAACCCGACGGAGTCATAGAGATAGGCGCCGATGATATAGCCGAGCACGCCGCCCGCCACCGAGGTCACGGTGCAGAGCGTGGCGTAAAAATAGGCCCGGTCTGGCCGGGCGAGCGACATCGGAACCAGCATCACGTCGGGTGGTATGGGAAAGAACGAACTTTCCACGAAGGACACCACGCCCATGATCCAGGAAGCGTGCGGCTTGCCCGAGGCGGCAAGGCACCAGTCATAAAGACGACGAAGCATGGGGGTTGCTTAGCGGCGCAGGCAGGCCGTGTCTATGTTTCGCCGCTAGTGTCCCGAATCCGAAGTTCGCACCAAGGATGCTGCGAACACATGGCGAACTTCGGATTCATAGGGACACTAGTAGCTTTAACGATTCTAGTGCCGCTTTTCGATTTGAAGTTCCTAACGAATTTGCCGCGGGTGATAGAGGAACTTCAAATCGGCGGCACTAGCGCGGCACCGGTGCGATCACCGCCGCTTGCGGGCGCGGGTAGCATCCAGCGCGACCACCTTGCGGCGGGGCGCGGGCGCGGGGATCGAATTCAGCTTATGCAGCTTCGGCATCTTCTCGGCGATACCCATCAGCTTCTCCCGTCGCGCCATCTCATCCCAGACATCCTGCGGCTGCACGCCGGCGGAAACCCAGAGTACAACCAGATTGTAGATGAGGTCCGCGCTCTCGCGCACGACGGCGTCGCTGTGGCCATTCATGGCATCGATGACGACCTCGACGGCTTCCTCAGCCAGCTTCTTGGCCATCTTCGCCCGGGAGGACTGCAATAGGCGCGCCGTGCGGGAAGCCGACGGGTCCGAGGCCCGAACCGCCAGAACGGCTTCGTAGAGGCGCGCGATAGAATCACTCATGGCGCCAGCATACAGCGAGACGAAGGGGAAATTGTTAACGCTGGTCGAAAATTCGTATGACAGCAACGCCCGGCCTGGGCGCTCCACCTGCGCAATCGGGCACCCGCGCGGCGTTAGCCATGCAGCGTCAATTTTCCCATTCCGGTCTTGCTCTTTGGATTGCCATGATCTTTTGTGAAAATTGGCTCCGTGGGGGACCGGAAGGAAGAACGATGGGCTTCCGTCATCTCACGCTCGCTCGCGCCGGGTTCGCTGCCGCGGCCATTCTGGCCGCCGCTTTCGCCACCCCCGCGGCAGCGCAACAACCGATCAAGGTCGCCCTTGAGGGCAGCTTGACGGGGGCCCATGCGCCTTTCCTGGTGGCGGAGGACCGCGGCTTCTATCGCGCGGAAGCGCTGGACGTCACCATCGAAGCCATGGCGTCCCCGCCCGACGCCATCAGCCGCATCGCCAACGGAATGGCCGATATCGGGCTGGGCGACATTAACGCCGTCATGCGGTTCCGCGAACAGAATCCCGGTGCGCCGCTGAAGGCGGTGTTCATCGTTTACAACAAGCCGCCCTACGCGGTGGTCACGCGCAAGAGCCGCGGCATCGCCAAACCAAAAGACCTGGAAGGCAAGCGCATCGGCGCCCCACCGGGTGAAATGGCAACCGCGCTGTGGCCGATTTTCGCCAAGCTCAACGACATCGACACCTCCAAGGTGAAAATCGAAAACCTTGCCGCGGCTGTACGAGAGCCGATGCTCGCCGCCGGCCAGATCGACGCCGTCACCGGCATCTCGTTCTCCGCCTATCTCAGCCTCAAAGAGCGCGGTGTTCCGCTCGACGATCTGCTGATCCTGCAGATGGCGGATTTTGGCCTCCCGCTCTATGGCGATGCCATCATCGTTAACAGCTCCTTTGCGGCGGACCACCCAGAAGCGCTGAAGGGATTTCTGCGCGCTTTTCTCAAGGGCCTCAGAGAGACTGTCCGGGGACCGGCACGCGCAGTGGAATCGGTGCTCAAGCGGAACGATAATGCGCACAAAGACATTGAATTGGAGCGCCTGCGCATGGTGATCCGGGACAATATCGTCACGGAAGAAGTGCAGGCTAACGGATTGGGTGGCGTCGATCCTGAGCGGCTTGCCCGCGGGATCGACGTGTTGACGCAAAGCTTCAAGCCCAAGACAAAAATTGAACCCTCGGACTTGTTCGATGCATCCTTCCTACCGTCCCCCACCGAACGCCGGATTGTGCCTGCGCGGCCGGGCTAGGCCGAACTTAAGTCCCTTTTCTGACAGACAGAAGCCAAGACATGGAGCGAGCTTGCGGAAACTTATTTCTCGCAGCGCCGGGTCGGCTATAATCCGCCCCAGGAACTGACGCAGTTTCGACGCCCGAGAGCAACAGGACCGGACCGCGACCAGTGATGCTTTGTGCAAAGATCGTGATCATTGCCGTGCTTTTTGGCGTCACCAGCGTCGTCGCCGCGATGCCGGCTTCCGCCGACGCCCAGCTCCTGATCGAGGCCGAAAGCGGCAAGGTGCTCCACGCGGAAAACGCAACCTCTCCCTGGTATCCGGCTTCGCTCACCAAATTAATGACGCTCTATGTGACGCTGCAGGCGATGCGCGAGCGCCGCGTCACCGCCGACACGATGATAACCGTTTCGGCTCGGGCCGCCGCGGAAGCGCCGGCCAAGATGGGATTCGCTGCGGGCACCCAGCTCACGCTCGACAATGCGCTGAAGATGATGATGGTGAGGTCGGCCAACGATATGGCGGTGACCGTCGCCGAAGGCATTTCCGGCTCGGTGGAGAAATTCTCCGACGAGATGAACAGCGCGGCTCGTCGCCTTGGCATGGTGCAATCGAATTTTGTCAATCCGAACGGCTTGCCGGCCGATAACCAGATCAGCTCGGCACGCGATCTCGGCATCCTGGCGCGCGCGTTGATCCGCGATTTCCCGCAATACGGATTCTACTGGCACATCCCGGCCATCCGCTTCGGCAAGCGGGTGACGCGCAATTACAACAGGCTGATCAGCCGCTACCCCGGAGCTGACGGCATGAAGACCGGCTATATCTGCGCCTCCGGCTTCAACCTTGTCGCTACCGCCACGCGCAACGGCAAGCAGCTGATCTCGGTCGTGCTGGGCGCGTCCTCCTCCACCATGCGCGCGGAAAAGGCGGCCAAGCTTCTGGAGCGCGGCTTCAACGGCAATGGCTTGGCCTGGCTGCGGCCATCGCTCGGCACCGTGGACGGGCTGGTGCCGATCGCCGCGCCGCCGCTCAATATGCGCGAGGAGATGTGCGTCAATCGCAAAAAGCCCGCGAGCGAAACCGATGAAGAGGACGACGCAGAGACCGGTGTCGTCGCCGACGGTCCCGATGGTAATGGTACCGGCAATGGCCACCGCAGATCGCTGCTCTCCAGTCTGCTGCCGCTACCCAAGGATTTCTCGCTCGCCTCCTTCCCGGTGCTGCCGGTCGAGCCGATCGAAGTCTTTATCGGCCCGCCGAAACAGTCGGCGCGGGTCGCCTCCGGCGCCACCACCGGCGCGAAGCCGATCGCGGTGACGCCGGTGCAGACGGCCGCCGCTGGCAGGTCGGCCGAGCTGAAGGCAGGATCGGCGCCCGCGGTCTGGACCAGCCTGACGGCTACGCCGCTGGCGCATGCGGCGCCGCCCGCCATGTCGACAGTGCTGTCGGAAACGCCGGTCACCGTGCCGCTGCCACGCTCGCGGCCCGCCAGCCTCAAGCTGCCGGACCAGTGAAGCGCCCGCCTGTGGTGCCGCAGGCGTTGAGACCTTGCCACCCTCTTACACTTTGCCGCATCTTTCCCAATTGCGGGCTCCGCACCGCGCGGCGATTCGCGGCACAAAGGAAGCGCGATGGAGCGCATCTGGCTCAAGGAGTACCCGGCAGGCGTTCCCGCTGACATCGATCCGTCGCGCTGGCCGTCTCTCGTTGCGATGATGGAAGAAAGCTTCGGCCGCTTCAGCGCCGAAGCGGCGTTCATCGGAATGGGCAAGGCGATCACTTACGCGGAGCTCGAGCATCTCTCGCGTGCCTTCGCCGCCTGGCTCCAAGATAAAGGACTGAGGCCAGGCACGCGCATCGCGTTGATGATGCCGAACGTGCTGCAATATCCTGTCGCGATGACCGGCGCGCTGCGCGCGGGCCTGACCGTGGTGAATGTCAATCCGCTCTACACGCCGCGCGAGCTGGGATTCCAGCTTAAGGACTCCGGCGCGGAAGCGATCGTGGTGCTGGAGAATTTTGCCGTCACGGTCCAGCACGCGCTGCCGGATTCATGCATCAAACATGTGGTGGTGGCGCGCATGGGCGACATGCTCGGAATACTGAAAGGCACGCTGGTCAATCTGGTCGTGCGCCATGTGAAGAAGATGGTGCCGGCCTATGACCTGCCGCACGCAACAGCCTTCAACGACGCTATCGCCGCCGGGAGCGGGATGAACCTTATCACGCCGAAGATCGCTCTCGAGGATATTGCCTTCATTCAATACACCGGCGGCACCACCGGAGTGCCCAAGGGCGCCATGCTCACCCACCGCAACATGATTGCCAACACGTTGCAAGTCGAAGCCTGGCAGCAGCCGATGCTGGCGAAAGGACCGCAGGTCGAGCATCTGCGGATCGTGGCAGCTTTGCCGCTCTATCACATCTTCGCTCTGACGGTTTGTTATCTCGCGGCGATCCGCATGGGATCGGTCAGTTTACTAATTCCAAACCCGCGCGACCTGCCAAGCCTGATCAAGGAGTTGCGCAGTTTCAAGGTGAACTCATTCCCGGGCGTGAACACGCTCTACAACGCGCTTTTGAATCATCCGGATTTCGGCCAGATCGACTGGAGCATGTTGAAATGCTCGATCGGCGGCGGCATGCCGGTGCAGCGATCAGTAGCCGACCGCTGGCTGAAAGCGACCGGCTGCCCGCTGATCGAAGGTTACGGACTTTCAGAAACCGCTCCGGTGCTGACCTGCAACCGCGGCGACAGCGAAGTCTGGACCGGCACCATCGGCCTGCCGCTACCCTCGACGGAAATCGTCATCCGTGACGAAAATGACCGTGACCTTCCGCCGGGGCAGCCGGGCGAGATTTGCGCCCGCGGCCCGCAGGTGATGCCGGGCTATTGGCAGCGGCCCGACGAGACGGCGAAGGTGATGAGCGCCGACGGTTTCTTTCACACCGGCGACATCGGCGTGATGGACGCCAAGGGACAGGTCACCATCGTGGACCGCAAGAAGGACATGATCCTCGTTTCCGGATTCAAGGTGTATCCGAACGAAGTAGAAGCCGTGGTCGCGAGTCATCCTGGCGTGCTGGAATGCGCCGTGCTCGGCTTGCCCGACGAGCGCATGGGAGAATCGGTGAATCTTTTCGTGGTGAAGAAGGATCCTCACCTCACCGCCGAAGAGCTGCGCAAGTTCTGCGCAACCCAGCTTACGCATTACAAAATTCCAAGGCGCATCGAATTCCGCAGCGAACTACCGAAATCGAATGTGGGCAAGATCCTGCGGCGTGCCTTGCGCGACGAAATTTTGGGTCCCAAGACGGAGGCTGCGTGAGGTATGGCCGATGCTTTACTTGCCACGCCTGCGCAAGTGCTCGACTTCTGGTTCGCTGCAGGCCCGCAGAAATGGTTTTCCAAAGACGATGGATTCGACGCGGCAATCCGCCAGCGCTTCTTGCCGACCTATGAAGCTGCCGCCGCGGGGCGCCTGAGCGATTGGGAAGCCACGCCCGAAGCTGCCTTGGCCCTGCTCCTCGTGCTCGATCAGTTTCCGCGCAACATGTTTCGCGGCTCGCCGCGCGCCTTTGCAGCTGATCCGCTCGCGCTGGCGGTGGCCAAGCGCGCGGTCGCGCAGAATTTCGACCGGGAGCTGGATTTGCCCAAGCGCAATTTCTTCTACCTGCCCTTCCAGCATTCGGAAAACCTCGTCGACCAGGAGCGTTGCGTCGAGCTCAGCCGGCAGAATTCCGACGCGGAGGGGGTGAAATGGGCCGAACTGCACGCCGACATCATCCGCCGTTTTGGCCGCTTCCCGCACCGCAATGCCGTGCTCGGCCGCGTCAGCACGCCCGAGGAACAGGCCTTTCTCGATGCCGGCGGCTTCGCCGGATGACTACCCGAAAAGCCTAGCCCAACGCGGTTGACCGCTACCGGTAAAGGGCGCGACAGTATCGCCATAATCAAACGTGGCAGCCGGCCCGCTCGCGGCCAAGGCACGCCGCGACAACGGAGGAGCCGATGTCCCGCTTCAGCAGACTTGTTTCCGGAACCATCGCCGCCGCGTTTTTCGCCATGATGGCGAGTTCGGCATTTGCGCAATTAGGCGAACTGAAACTGATCGCGCCGGCCGCACCGGGCGGCGGATGGGATCAGACCGCGCGCTCGATGCAGTCGGCACTGGTCGCCTCTGGGGCAGCCAAAAACGTCCAGGTGACGAACATTCCCGGCGCCGGCGGGACCGTCGGCCTTGCGCAGTTCGTCAACAGCAAGGATCCGAACACGATGATGGTCAACGGCTTCGTCATGGTGGGCGCCATCCTGCTCAACAAGTCGCCCGTTTCGCTCGACCAGGTGACGCCGATCGCGAAGCTGACCGAAGAAACGGTGGTGGTCGTGGTCAACGCGGATTCGCCGATCAAGAGCGCCAAGGATCTGGCCGCCGCGATCAAGGCCGATGTCAGCAAGGTGACTTTCGCCGGCGGTTCGGCTGGCAGCGTCGATCACATCCTCGCCGCCCAGATCGTCAAGGCGGCGGGCGCCGATCCAGCCAAGGTCAACTACATTCCCTTCTCCGGCGGCGGTGAATCGATTGCCGCCGTCCTCGGCGGCAAAGTCACTGCCGGCATCTCCGGCTATGCGGAATACGAAGGCCAGATCAAGGCAGGCAAGATGCGCGCCCTCGGCATCAGCTCTGAGAAAAAGATGGCCAGCATCCCCCTGCCGACGCTGAAGGAACAGGGACTCGACGCGGTAATCACCAACTGGCGCTCGGTCGTGGCGGCGCCCGGCATTTCCGCCGATGACAAGAAGAAGCTCGCCGCCGCGGTCGACAAGATGGTGAAGTCCGACGCCTGGAAGGAAGTCCTCAAGCAGAAGGGCTGGGACGACGCCTATATGTCCGGCGACGACTTCGCCAAGTTCCTGAAGACTGAACAGGCGCGGGTCAGCGAAGTGATGAAGACCATCGGTCTGGTAAAGTCCTGAGATATCGTCCCGGCGGCGCGGCGCACAGCCGCGTTGCGCCGTCCCGGGAGAAGTTGGGGGCGGCCTTGCAGGAAACGAGCGAGCGTCGAATAGATCCGGTTGGGCTTGCAATCGCCGGATTGCTCGCGGTCTTGGCAATCGTGATCGCCTGGGACACCAGCAATCTCACGCTCACGTCGGTCTATGGCGTGGGGCCGAAGGCCATGCCCTTCATCGTTTCCATCGGACTGGCCGTCCTGGCAGTAGGCAACTTAATCAACGGCTTGAAAGGCGATCTGCCCGTCCGCGAGGAGATCAACATCCAGCCGATCCTGCGTGTCCTTGGCGGGCTCGCCGCCTTGATCGCCGTGATCGGTTTCGGCGGAGGTTTTATCATGGCCACCGCGCTCCTCTTCGGCATGACCGCGGCAGCCTTCGGCCGCAAGGCCTTCCACATCGACCTGCTGATCGGCCTCGCACTCGCCACCGTGGTCTATCTCATCTTCTCGAAGTTGCTTGCGCTTTCGCTGCCTGTCGGGCCGCTCGAGCGAGTGTTCGACACGTTGTTCTGAAAGCACGCCCCGCATGGATGCACTTGCCTCTCTCGCCCAGGGTCTCACGGTCGCGATCCAGCCGGCGAATCTGCTGTTTGCCTTCATCGGGGTGATGCTCGGCACCGCCGTCGGCGTGCTGCCGGGCATCGGCCCGGCGCTGACGCTCGCGCTCCTGCTGCCTGTCACAGCCAAGTTCGATCCCGCCAGCGCGCTGATCATGTTCGCCGGCGTCTACTACGGCGGCATGTATGGCGGCTCCACCACCGCCATCCTGATCAACACGCCGGGAGAAACGGCCTCGCTCGCCACCGCGCTAGAAGGCAACAAGATGGCGAAAGCCGGCCGCGGCGGACCGGCGCTCGCGACCGCCGCCATTGGCTCCTTCGTGGCCGGCACCATCGCCACCCTTGGCATCGTTTTCCTGGCGCCCTGGTTGGTGCGGATCGCCATCCAGTTCGGGCCGGAGGATTATTTCGCGCTGATGTGCCTCGCCTTCGTCACGGTGTCCGCGACTTTCGGCAACTCGCCGATACGCGGGTTGACCAGCCTTTTCGTCGGCCTGGCGCTGGGACTTGTCGGCATCGACATCCTGACCGGACAGGCCCGACTCACCTTCGGCGTGCCGGAGCTGCTCGACGGCATCGAGATAACGACGCTCGCCGTCGGATTATTTGCCGTCGGAGAAGCGCTCTACATCGCATCGCGCAAGGCCGAGCATCAGGAGAAGCTCGAGCCGGTACGCGGCTCGCTCTGGATGACCAAGGAAGACTGGCAGCGTTCTTGGAAACCCTGGCTGCGCGGCGCGGCTTTCGGCTTCCCGATCGGCGCGCTTCCCGCAGGCGGCGCGGAAATCCCGACCTTTCTGTCCTATTCGACGGAAAAGCGTTTGACCAAGCATCCAAAGCAATTTGGCCATGGCGCAATCGAAGGCGTTGCCGGACCGGAAGCCGCCAACAATGCTTCCGCTGCCGGCACGCTCGTGCCGCTGCTCACGCTCGGCCTGCCGACCTCCGCCACCGCCGCCATGATGCTTGCCGGCTTCCAGCAGTACAATCTCAACCCCGGGCCGCTCCTCTTCGCCGACCAGCCGGATCTGGTGTGGGGCCTGATTGCGAGCCTCTTCATCGCCAATATGATGCTGGTGGTGCTGAACCTGCCGCTGGTCGGCCTCTGGGTGCGGCTTCTCGCAATACCGCAGCCCTGGCTCTATGGCGGCATCCTGGTCTTCGCCACCATGGGTACAATCGCCGCCAATCCCTCGGTCGTGGAGCTGATCCAGCTCGTGGTGTTCGGCATCATGGGTTTCTTGATGCGGCGCTTTGATTTCCCGATCGCCCCGGTGG
The DNA here is from genome assembly GCA_034668865.1 of Alphaproteobacteria bacterium. Taxonomy (GTDB): domain Bacteria; phylum Pseudomonadota; class Alphaproteobacteria; order Rhizobiales; family Xanthobacteraceae; genus CANKHA01. Next base: position 9,893 of record JAXDOO010000398.1, on the reverse strand, counting down.
TCATCGGCCTCATTCTCGGTCCCATCGCCGAAGCGCAGTTGCGCCGTGCCCTGTCGATCAGCCTTGGGGACCCGATGGTGCTGCTGCAAAGCCCGCTGTCCGCCACTCTGCTCGCCATCGCCCTGATCGCACTGGTTGCGCCGTATATATTGCGCGGCACGGGACGGCTGAAGGCGATCGAGGACTAACGAGCCACGCCTGCGCACAGCGGATCGATATTCGGATCATCCGGCCGGGCGGAGAAAAAAGTAAACGCGCACGGCCGGCAAGGCCAAGTGTTAACGGCTCCGAACCGTATCTTAAGATTTTCTTGCTAAGGCCGGGTCGCCCCCCGCATGCGCGCCGCGCTGGAGACGATTTTGGCCTTGATCGGCACCGCAGATAAGCCGCCGTCCGCTCCCGCTTCCTTCATCGCGTTCGCCGCGCAAGCGAAGTCGTGGTCGCCTTACGGCGTACTGACCTGGGGCGGCGCATTCAAGCCGGCGTCGCTGCAATGATTGGATTCGACAGCACCAGTGCGGCCGTGGCTTCGGCGCCCCGCACTTCCGCCGTGGATCGCCATTTGTCCACGAATTTCGACGTCGAACTGCACCCGCTCGCAGAACTTGCATCGGTCGCCGCGGAATGGCGCGTGCTCGCAGCCTGCGCGCTGGAGCCGAATGTCTTCTACGAGCCCAGCTTCGCGCTGGCGGCTGCGCCTAGGCTCGGGACGGACGTGCAAGTTGGGCTGGTATGGTCGCGCGCGCCCCGACGGCTGGTAGGGCTCTTTCCCATTCGCATCGAACGCCGCCGCTATGGCGTCCCCTTCGCTGTCGTGGTCGGCTGGACCCATCCTTACGCGCCGCTCGGCACGCCGCTGGTCGATCGCGAGATGGCGGAACCGGCGATCGCCACCTGGCTGCGTTATATCGCAGACAATGCCACGCTGCCGGATCTGATGCTTCTGCCGCTGATCGCGCAGAGCGGTGCTTTCGCGGCGACGCTGGCCGATTTGCTCGCGGGCCGCGGATGCCGGGCGACATCCTTCGACCGGCACCAACGCGCCTTGCTTTTGCCAGGCGACAGCCGCGCCGATTATTTCCAGCGCACCATGAGCGGCACGCGGCTCCGCAAGATGCGACGCCGTCATACGCGGCTGCAAGAGCTTGGTGCAGTAACGTTAGAGGCGGCACAGGGCAGCGACGCTCTTGCCCGCGGGCTTGATGACTTCTTCGCCCTCGAAGCCACCGGATGGAAGGGTCGAGCTGGTACGGCCGCCTCGCAAGATGCGGATATACGCCATTTCATCGAGCGCGCGGTCACGACGCTCGGCAGCGAGGACAAGGTTCTGATCCACCGTCTGCGCGCTAATGGAAAAACGATTGCGGTAACCATTGCGCTGAAAAGCGGCGATACGGCCTGGGGCTGGAAAGTTGCCTATGACGAGGCTTATGCCGGCTATTCGCCGGGCGTGCTCGCAGTGGCGGGCTTGACCGAAACGGTCCTGGCCGATCCGGCGATCACACAAGCGGATTCCTGCGCGACGGCAACCGATACGATGGCGCTCCAGCTGTGGAACGAGCGCCTGACGATGGCCGACTGCCTCTTCACCACCGCCGCGGATGCGGACTTTTCTTTCACGCTTGCGTCGCGGTTGGAAGCTTTGCGCCGTGCAGCGATCGCGGCGGCCAAATCAGCGCGCGACCACCTGAGGCGCGGCTGATTCCTGTGCGGTGTCGTCCGGCGCGGCAACGATCAGCGTCCAGAACACCTTGTATTTCGTGTTCGGATCATAGACAGCGGCGATGCCCATGCGCGTTACGCCCTTGAGCAGCATGTTGGCGCGATGCGGCGGAGAATCGCGCCAGCCGGAAAAGGCTTCGGCCAGGGTGTGGTAGCCGGCGCCGATATTCTCCGCGCCGACCTTGTAGACATACCCGGACGCCTTCATACGCTGCGCAAAAGCCCCGCCGGCATTGTGATCGAGTTTGTCACGCCGGGCCATGGCGCGCGCCTGCTGTTCGGCCAGGCGCGTAAGAAGCGGATCGACTTGGATCGCCCCCAGCCCATTATTGCTGCGATAGCCGGAGATCATCGAGGCGGCTGCCTCCGCATCCACCTGCGCACCGGGACGCGCCATGCTGCGATAAAAGCTTGGTTCGGGCGCCAAGATCTCTGGCGCGCCCGAGCAGCCGGGGAGCGCCAGGGCAAGAATAATGGCAACGGTGATGGCCGGAAAACTGCGCAGTCGCATCGGCGGGGATTCTCCAGGGCGGCTCCGGCGCCAGACCGGCGACCGCGGGACAATGAGGGATGGATAGAAACAGTTAAACTTCTAATAACCAATTGTTAACCGCATAAAAACCCCACGCACCTACAATGCGGGTAACCCGGGTAGGTGCATGTTCCAAATCTATAATTGCCTGACGACCCAGCATGACTGGCGGCTAGTCATCATCGCGGGACTTGTCTGTCTCCTCGCCAGCTTCGTCGCCGTCACCCTGCTCTATCGCGCTTTTGTTGCGGGCGGAAACGCCCGGATCATGTGGACCGCGATCGCAGGCGCCGCGTTCGGCTGCGGCATCTGGACCACGCATTTTATCGCCATGCTGGCTTACGACCCGGGCGTGCCCGTCGGCTATGATGTCTCGCTTACGCTGCTCTCGCTCTTGATGGCAGCTCTTATTACCAGCGCCGGCTTCGCCACCGCGATCTATGCGCCTCGGGCTTGGGGTCCGGCAGCCGGCGGCGCCATCGTCGGTGGCGGCGTTGCCGTCATGCATTACCTCGGCATGTACGCGCTCCAAGTCGAAGGCAGAGTGCAATGGGATTGGAGCCTGGTCTTCGTTTCCATTCTGCTCGGCTGCATATTCGGCATGGCGGGGCTCCATCTTGCGGCCATCCGCCGCGACCAGAAAGCGATCATCGGCGCAGCGCTGTTGCTAACGATCGCGATCGTGTCACACCACTTCACCGCGATGGGCGCGGTTCTCGTGCTTCCCGATCCGGCGCGCGCCGTTGATCCACTGGCGATGTCACCGATTTGGCTCTCCCTCGCCGTCACCAGCGCCACGTTCGCTGTCCTGGGCGTCAGCGCCGTGGCAGCCTTCGCCGACGGGCGGCTTCGGGAGCAGAATCTGCGGCTGCACACCGCGCTCAACAACATGGCGCATGGTCTTTGCATGTTCGACAACGGCAGCAAGCTCGTCATCTGCAACGAGCCCTTCATGCAGATGTACAACCTGTCGCCTGACGTCGTGAAGCCGGGAATCACGTTGCTTGATTATCTCAAATACCGCGCCGCCACCGGCACATTCAGCGGCGACGTTCAGCAGTACCATGACAGCGTAATCCGCCAGATGACCAAGGGCAGCGGACGGGTGAATACCGAAAACGTCTTGCCGAACGGCCATATCATCTCGGTGATGAACCAATCCATGCCGGGCGGCTGGGTTGGCGTCCACGAAGACGTCACCGAGCGCCGCCGCGCGCTGGAAGAACGCACCACGATGATCGAAAAGGAACAGCGCCGGACCATGGTGGATGCCGCGATCTCGGCTTTCCGCGAGCGCGTGGAAAGCGTGCTGCGCACGGTAGGCGAAAGCACCTCCTCGATGCGTTCGACTGCCACGGCGCTTTACGGCTCGTCCGACGAGACCTCGCAGCGCGCGGAAGGTGCGCTGAAGACTTCAAATGACGCCTCCGCCAATGTCAGCACCGCGGCCAGCGCTGCCGACGAGATGTCGAGTTCGATCGCCGAGATCAGCCGCCAGCTGCACAAGACCGCAGATATCGTGCGCACCGCCGTGAGCGAGGCGCAGGCCACCAATGAAGAGATCGCCAGCCTGACGACGGCGGCCGAAAAGATCGGCGAAGTGGTAAAACTCATTCAAAACATCGCCGGGCAGACTAATTTGCTCGCGCTGAACGCGACGATCGAAGCGGCGCGAGCCGGCGAGGCCGGCCGCGGCTTTGCCGTGGTCGCCTCCGAAGTGAAATCGCTCGCAGTGCAGACCGCCAAGGCCACTGAAGAAATCATCAGCCACATCGCCGCGGTGCAGACCTCGACCGGCGCGGCGGTGGACGCCATTCGCGGCATCGCCGACCGCATGCAGCAGATCAATGAATACACCACCGATGTGGCCGCTTCGGTGGAGGAACAGACCGCCGCCACCGGCGCCATTTCACAGAACGTCGCCAGCGCCGCCGAAGGCACCAAGGTGATCGTCGGCGTGCTCAGCCAGGTCGCCGGATCGGCCACCGGCGCGCGCTCCTCCGCGCAGACCATGCTGAAGGCTTCCGAGGTGATGGAGACTTCGGCCAGCAGGCTGCGGGAGGAAGTGGAAAATTTCCTCGCCAAGGTGGCGAGCTGACGGCTCAGCCCAGCAGACCTATCGCGGCATAGGACAGCGCGGCGATCGCGCCGGACGCGGGGATCGTGATGATCCACGCCACCACGATATTGTTGGCCACGCTCCAGCGCACGGCAGAAAGCCGCCGTGCCGCGCCCACGCCGATAATCGCGCCGGTGATCGTATGGGTGGTGGAGACCGGAATCCCAAGCCAGGTTGCGCCGAATAGGGTGATAGCACCGCCAGTTTCCGCACAGAAACCTTGCATCGGCGTCAAGCGGGTGATTTTCGATCCCATCGTCTTTACGATGCGCCAGCCGCCCGTCAGAGTACCCAGGGCCATCGCGGCCTGACAGGCGATCACCACCCAGAAAGGTACGTGAAAGCTAGTGCCCAAGTATCCTTGGGAATAGAGGAGCACCGCAATGATGCCCATGGTTTTCTGCGCATCATTGCCGCCATGCCCGAGCGAATAAAGCGAGGCTGAGATGAATTGCAAAATGCGGAATCTGCGATCGACCGCGTAGGGCGTTTTGCGTAAGTGATACCAAGACACCAGCAGCACCAGCAGCAGCGCTAAAAAGAAACCCGTCAGCGGTGACAGCACGATAGCGGCGGTCGTCTTGCTCAGACCGCTCCAAACGATCGCGGGCCATCCGGCCTTGGCTATGCCGGCGCCCACCAGTCCACCGACCAACGCGTGCGAGCTGCTTGAGGGGATGCCAAGCAGCCAAGTGATCACGTTCCAGGAGATCGCGCCCATAAGCGCGCCGAAGATCACACGGGAATCCACCACGGCCGCAGCAACGATCCCCGTGCCGAGTGTTTCCGCGACGTGCAGCCCGAAGAACAGGAAGGCGATGAAATTGAAAAAAGCCGCCCAAGCCACGGCATATTGCGGGCTGAGCACGCGGGTCGAAACGATGGTGGCAATGGAATTCGCCGCATCGTGCAGACCGTTCAGAAAGTCGAACAGGAGCGCGATGACAACCAGCCCCGCCAGAACGGGTAAGCTGAGCGCGGCCGCCTCCATCAACTCTGCTCCGCTGCCGTCATACGTGATCGAGGACGATGCCTTGCAGCTCGTTGGCGACGTCATCGAAGCGGTCGACCACCTTCTCCAGATGGTCGTAGACTTCGTTGCCGGTGATGTAGTTCATAGGCTCCAGCTTGGAGCGAGCATAAAGATCTTTCAGGCCACGTTCGTGCATTTCGTCGGCTTCGCCTTCAAGCTGCGAAATTTTCTCCGCGATAGCATTCAGGCGCGCGGCATGCGTGCTGATGGCGCCCAGCAGCGGAATGGCTTCCTGCACCAGCACGGCGCATTGCACGATGAGATCGCCCATCGCCTTCATCTCGGGGGTGAAGGTACGGATATCGAACAGCACCACCGCCTTGGCGGTTTTCTGCATCATGTCGATGGCGTTATCCATCGACGTTGTCAGGTCCTTGATGTCACCGCGGTCAAACGGCGTGATGAAAGTCCTTCGCACCGCGATCAGGATATCACGTGTTGCAGCGTCGGCTTCGTGTTCCCGATCCATCACGTTGGTGAATTGCCGCTCAACCGCGTCTCCGCCCTCAAGCATGGCGCGCAGCGCCTGGGCACCGGCGACGATGGCCTCCGCGTGGCGCGCGAAAAGGCCGAAGAAGCGCGTCTCCTTCGGCATCAGCATTTGAAACCAGCGCAGCATGGAAGGTCCGCAGGTTCTGGAATCAGCAACGCTAACCTGCCCTTCGCATAGCCTGTGGAAACAACGTTCCGCAAGCGCGGGCGCGGGCGGCGGCTCCCCAGCCCACATGATTTTGGAAGAAAGGGGCCGCCAGCGCGCCGGCGGCACTTGAATTACGGCTTGAACGTCGCCTTGGCCACCGCACCCCATTTGGCAAGTTCATCGGCCGTGAACTTGGTGAAGGCATCCGCGCTCATCTTCTCGGTTTCCATAGCTTCGGTGGCGAGGCGCTTCTGCACTTCGGGGCTGTCCTTGGCCTTGTCGACCGCGGCGTTGATCTTGCTCACGATATCGGCAGGCAAGCCCTTGGGACCGGATAGCGAAAACCAGGTCGTCGCCACCAGATCGGGATAACCAAGTTCCTTGAAAGTCGGCAGGTCGGGGAATTCTTTCAGCCGATTCGCCGACGACACCGCGAGCGGAACGACAGTGCCGGCACGGATCTGCGGCGCAGCGGTGGTGAAGGTCATCGATCCGACCTTGACATGCCCGCCGAGCAGATCGTTCAGCGCCTGCGAAGCGCCCTTGTAGGGAATGTGCTCGAGCTTGGCCTTTTCCTTGTCGGCCCAAAATTCCGCAACCAGGTTGCCGAGCGTGCCAGCGCCGGGCGAAACATAGCCGATCGGGTCCTTACTTTTCTTCGCCAGCTCCAGCAGCTCCTTCAACGATTTCACCCCGAGCGACGGATGCGCGATCATCACGATCGGCGGGCCGCCGAAATAGGCGATGTGGGTGAAATCCTTCATCGGGTCGAAGCCGGGGTTGGGATTGATGCTCGGCGCAATCACATGCGAGGCGATGCCGGACACGACCAGCGTGTAACCGTCAGCCTGCGAGCGAGCCACCGCGGCAGAGCCCACGAGGCCGCCTGCGGCACCCTGGTTTTCAATAACGACCTGCTGCCCGAGCGCAGTGCCGAGCTGCTCGCCGAAGCTGCGGCCCAAAGTATCGGCCGAGCCGCCGGCAGCGAAAGGCACCACCAGCTTCACCGGCCGGTTGGGCCAATTGGCCTGCGCCAACAACGGCCCGGCCAGGGCAACTGTGGCGGCGATCGCCAGGATCAGACGCTTCATGACAGCACCTCTTTGATTATCCGGCACACATTTATGTCCGGCTGCCCCTCCGCCGCAAGCAACGCGGCGCTACAGGCTTCGACAGTCAAGCTAATTTGAACAGCCGTTGCGCGTTGCGGAAACAGATCGCCTCGCGCTTCTCCTCCGGCATCTCGATCGATTCAAGCACCTTGATGGTGTCGCGGATATAGCCCGGTCCGCGCTCGGGATCGAACGGAGAATCGGAGGCGAACAGTACTTGCTCGGTGGGATAGAAATCGAGCCCGCACAGCGTGGCCGGGCGCGAGCCGAACACCGCGGTGTCGGCATAGAAATCCTTGAAATAATCGAAGGGGCGCTTCTTCAGCCGCTTCAGCACCAGAGTAAGGTCCTCGTCGGAGGTGCGCTTGCCGAGCTGGTCCCAGCCCGGACCGACGCGCCCTTCAAAATACGGCACCATGGCGCCCATGTGATGCGCCAGCACTTTCAAATTTGGCAGGCGATCCAGCATCCCGGAGAACACCATGCGCGCCATTGCCGTGCTGGTTTCATAAGGCCAGCCGAAGGTCCACCAGATCTCGTATTTGGATTTGCTCTCGGTCTTGTAGTCGGCCATGTCCGCGGTGCGGCTCGGATGCAGCAGGATCGGCTTGTCGTATTTCGCCGCGAGCTCGAAGACCGGAAAGAATTGCGGCTCGTCGAGCGGCGCGCCGTTGACGTTGCTGTAGATCTGCAAGCCATTGGCATGCGCCTGGGTGAAGGCGCGCTCGGCTTCTTTCACCGCCAGATCGGGCGCATTCATCGGCAGCGAGGCGACATAGCCGGCGAAGCGGTCGGGATATTTGTCGACCAGCTCGGCCATGCCGTCGTTACCGAGCTCGGCGTATTCCGCTGTGTCGGCCGGGCTGCCGAGCGCCTCCAGCGGTGGCATACCGAGCGACAAGATCTGCGTATAGTTTTTGTCGCGAAACATATCCATGACGCGGAAGCGCTCGTCCAGGTCATAGAGGCAGGGAACGCCGCGCATGCGCTTGCCGATGTCGCGCGCAGCGCCTTCCGCGGCGAGCATCTTGTCCCACAGGCGCTTCGGAAAGAAATGATTGAAAGCGTCAATATATTGCATGGATGGCACTAACCTTTCAGCAGCACGACTTCATCGGGCCGCTCCAGCATCTTTCGGCCGGCCCGGCGGCACCAGTTTTCCCAGGCGCGGTTGAATGAATATGGCCCGGTGCGCTCGATGATAGTGTCGACCTCGCCGCGCGTGAGATAAGTCACTTCGCTTCCGCCGATCGCCATGGCCTGCATCTGCAGCTTGGCGCCGAGCTCGAGGTAATAGGCGATATAGACCGCCTCGCGAATATCCTTCGACGCAATCACGCAGCCGTGCCCGCGCATCAGCGCTGCTGGCTTATCCCCCAGCAGCTTGGCCAAGTCACGGCCCATATCGATGCTGGAAACAAGCAGCGATGTGTCTCCGAACTTGGTCTGCGAATCCCAGGTTGGTACTTCATGCCCCATGCAGCCGCACATGTGATGCAGCGGCTTGAGCTTCTTCTTGGTGACGCCAAAGGGCAGCACGCTCGGACTGTGATTGTGGACGACGGCATTCACGTCCGGCCGTGCCTCATAGATCGCGCCGTGGATAAAGCGCTCGAGATAGGGTTTGCGATCGTCGCTGCCGACCACCGTGCCATCGAGGGTGAATTCCATGATGTCGGACGCCTCGATCAGGTCGGGGGCGCGCGCGCGAGAGAGCAGGAAACGGTCCGGCCGGTCGGGATGACGGATGCTCGGATGGCCGAAAGAATCGACAATCCCCTCCCGGGCCAGAATGCGGTTTGCGGTCACAAGCTCGTCGATCACGGCGTCAAGTTTCGTCATCCGTTCTTCCTTGATATTGGCGCTGGGCGGGGTCTGGACTTGTCTTTCTATCCTATATAACCAACATTTTCCCAAGCAATCGGAGTTTCCATGGCTGGCACGGGTTCAATGCACGAATCGCCCGCAGGCGTTGTTCGGATCGAGAAAAGCGACGTGCATTTTAGCTGCGACGGCATGGACACCATCACCCGCGCCGGGCTGAAATCCGGCTTCGGCATGCCTTATGAATGCAATGCCGGCGGTTGCGGCACCTGCCGTTTCGAGCTGGTTGAGGGGGAAGTCGAGGACCTGTATCCCAATGCGCCGGTGCTGACCGAGCGCGACCGCAAGCGAGGCCGCAAGCTCGCCTGCCAGTCGCGGCCGAAAGGCGATGTCACCATCCGCCAGCGGCTGGAAGATCTCTACATCCCGCGCGTCAAACCGGTGCGGCAGAAATATACGCTGGTGAGCGTGACGCCGGTCACCCATGATATTTCGGAATTCAAATTTCGCGGCGAGAAGCCGCAGCGTTTCCTGCCCGGGCAATATGCGCAGCTCTACATTCCGGGTGTGGCGGCGCCGCGCGGCTATTCGATGAGCAGCATTGCCAATGAGCCGCAGACCGACTGGGAATTTCAGATCCGCAAAAAGCCGGGCGGCGAAGCTACCACCGCGCTGTTCGAGCGGGTGAAGCCCGGCGACGCCGTCTATATCGATGGCCCTTATGGCCATGGCTATCTGCGCGAGGATTCCCCGCGGGATTTGATCTGCGTGGCGGGCGGCTCCGGCGTCTCGCCGATGCTGTCGGTCGCGCGCGGCTTTGCGGCATCACCGAAATTGCAGGGCCGCACCTTGCATTTCTTCATGGGCGGGCGCGCCCCGCGCGATATCTGCGGCGAAGCAGAACTTTGCGT
>JAXDOO010000397.1:0-7168 GCA_034668865.1 Alphaproteobacteria bacterium | reverse complement strand
CCGCACTGCGGAAACTGCGGCGTGCCCTTCATGAACAGCACGACGTCGTTCGACTGCACTTCGTTAGCGATGAATTGCTCGATGCTCATATTCGCGTCCTTTTGCGGCACGGCGGAGGGCCGACGATAGCCCGTCAAATCAGTTTGTGGCATATATGTAGCCCGAAACCGTTGTCTATCCAAAGTAAAATGGCGGGGAGCTGGCATGCGCGCCCCCGGCCGCGCTGACCGCCGCGGCCGGCGGGCCGCCGGCAAAATCATCGCCGGGCTGAGGCTTTTATCCTCCGCTGGGCCACCTATCTAGGACGGGCTGCCTTGGAACCCATCCGCCGGACCAACGTTCTCCTCCAAATCGGAGACTCCAGTGACGAACACAGTATCGGCTGCGGCTTCGTTGACTGAGCCTCCCCCGTCCTTTTTCTCCGATTCTGCGACGCTTGCCGGAAGATTGACCGAGGCCTACCTTTCCGTCCGCAACGAAACCGAGCGCCGCGCGGCTCCCCTTTCGCCGGAGGACCAGCTGGTCCAGTCGATGCCGGACGCAAGCCCAACCAAATGGCATCGCGCCCATACCACATGGTTCTTCGAGCAATTCCTGCTCGGCGAGCACTGTCCCGGCTATGCGCCGTACCATCCGGACTATGCCTTCCTGTTCAATTCCTACTATGTCAGCGCCGGTCCCCGCCACGCCCGCGCCGAGCGCGGCCACCTCACCCGCCCCGGCGCGGAAGAAGTCACCGCCTACCGCCGGCATGTCGACGCCGCCGTGGTGAAGTTCTTTCACGGCACCGACGAGAAGACGCTGGCCGCCCTGGTGCCGCTGCTGGAGGTCGGCTTCAACCACGAGCAGCAGCATCAGGAATTGATGCTGACCGACATCCTGCACGCCTTCGCGCAGAACCCGATCCCGCCCGCTTACGACCCCGATTGGAAATTCCCGGCTTCCATCCGCGCCGACCAGCAATGGATCAGCCTCAACGAGGGCATCCACACCATCGGCCACGCCGGCGACAGCTTTCATTTCGACAACGAAAAACCTTCGCATCGCGCGCTGATCGGGCCGGTAAGACTGGCGCGCAATCTGGTCAGCAATGGCGAGTGGCTGGAATTCATGGATGCCGGCGGCTACGCCGAGCCGACGCTGTGGCTGATGGACGGTTTTGCCGCCGCCGCCGGCGAGGAGTGGCAGGCGCCCGGCCATTGGCGCAAGATCGGCGGCGAATGGCGGATCATGACGCTGGCCGGATTGCGGCCAATCGATCCGGCAGAACCCGTCTGCCACGTCAGCTATTATGAAGCCGACGCGTTCGCGCGCTGGCGCGGCAAGCACCTGCCGACCGAAATGGAATGGGAAGTAGCCGCCCGCGCCGGCCAGCTCAATGACGCCTACGGCATTGTATGGCAATGGACCCGCAGCGCCTATGCGCCCTACCCCGGCTACCGCGCCATCGAGGGTGCACTCGGCGAATACAACGGCAAATTCATGGTCAACCAACTGGTGCTGCGCGGCTCATCGCTGGCGACCCCGGACGGACACAGCCGCGTCACCTATCGAAACTTCTTCTATCCACACCACCGCTGGCAATTCACGGGACTACGCCTCGCCGATTACGGCGCCTGATCTTTCGAATTTCAACCGCGCCGGAACGCGCGCCCGAGGAGACCGTCATGAATGTGCACGCCGCCGCTCCGGCAAAGGCGCACCGGTTCGACGACCGGACCTCGGCATTTGCCCATGACGTGCTGGAAGGCCTCGCGCTGCAGCCCAAGCGGCTGTCGCCGAAATATTTCTATGACGTCGTCGGCTCCGAGTTGTTCGAACAGATCACCCTGCTGCCGGAATATTATCCGACGCGCACCGAACTCGGGATTCTCCGCGATCGTGCCGCGGAGATTTGTAAAATAGTTGGAGAAGGCGCGGCTTTGGTTGAATTCGGCGCCGGCGCCACGACAAAAGTCCGGCTGCTGCTCGACCAATGCAGGTTCGGCGCCTATGTGCCGGTGGATATCTCCGGCGATTTCCTCAATGCGCAAGCCCGCGCCTTGAGCAAGGATTTTTCGAGCCTTGGCGTTTACCCGGTGACGGCGGATTTTACCGGCCCATTCGCGCTGCCTGCGGCGGTGAAGGCGATGCCGAAGGTCGGGTTTTTCCCGGGCTCGACGCTGGGAAATTTCGAACCGTTTGAGGCCAGCGGCTTCCTGCGCACGGCGCGCGAGATCCTGGGGCCTGGCGCGCAGATGATCATCGGCGTCGACCTCGAAAAAGACGAGCGCGTGCTGTATGACGCATATAACGATGCCGCCGGCGTCACCGCGCGCTTCAATCTCAACGTGCTGGTCCGCATCAACCAGGAACTCGGCGGCAATTTTAACCTGAAGGCCTTTACCCATCGCGCCATCTACAATCGCGAGCGCCATCGCATCGAGATGCATCTGATCGCCCGCAAAGCACAGACGGTGCGGATCCTGGGCCGCAACTTTTCGTTCCGCGCCGGTGAAAGCATTCATACCGAAAGCAGCTACAAATACAGCGTCGACCGGTTTGTCGCGCTGGCGCGCGGCTCGGGCTGGACGCCGACGGCATCATGGACCGACACGGGCGGCCTGTTCTCGGTTCACGCGCTGGTGGCTTCGAACCAGCGCGCGAACCCGTAAAACCACCGGCGTCGGCGGACGTCCGTGCGGGCTACGAGGCTTCACTTCCCCGGTGGGAAAGGAGCTCCAGGTAGGCATTCGTTAACCAGAGAATTCTTCAGCGTGCCGCAATCGAGTTGCGCAACGGACTCTCAACTTTAATCGGACCATCCTGAAGCGACGATTGTTTGCATCTGGCCATGCAGCCCCGGAAGCACGCAGAACCGGTGGGAGGCCCGCTTCGGTCGTGAGGGGCTCATTCATGGACGCGGTGAAGGCTTGGGGCGACTCCAGCATTGATACTGGACCAAAGACAATCAGCCCTGCGTTCCAGAGCTTGGGCATTTATGTCTTCCTGATCTCGTTCGCATGTGTGTATTACCTTGCAAACACCTCGCTCATGCTTGGGCACTTTGATCTGGGATGGCACCTGGCCGCCGGAGACCTGATCAGGGACCGCGGCAATATTCCATTCCAGGATCCATGGTCGTTCACCCTTGAAGACAAGCAGTGGTACAATCTGTCGTGGCTTTGGGACGTGATTGCCAGTGTACTGGTTCAATATACGAACTTCAGTGGCCTGATATTTTTTGTCGTCGCATGTGGCGCAGTGATCGTCGGATATCTCACGTCGGCCTGCTTAAGCAGCGGAGCCTCGGCAATTGCGGTTTGCATTTCCGTTTTCTCGGCGTGTTTGCTTTACCCCTCTTTTGCGACGCCTCCCAATATTTATATCGCCGCTTCGCCCAACACTGCGACCATGCTGTTTTGCGTCATTTTCTACGTGGAATGTCTGAAAAAAACGCGATGGATGTTGTTGCCTTTGATGATGGTCCTTTGGGCCAATCTGCATGGCGGCTTTTTGCTCGGTTTTCTTATTGTCGGCATTTTTGGCTGCGTGGCTCTGCTCAGGCGGGATTGGGCAGATTTTAGAATCCACGGCTTCGCGGCATTGGGTTGCTTCATCGCAATATTCATCAATCCTCTCGGCTGGCACATCTACGACGGCGTGGCGGCGACGTTAGGCCACTTTGTGCAAGCCAATATCACCGAGTGGCTGTCCTATTATGAGAACATAACCGTGCCGGGGAACATGGCGGCGAGCATTCCCGGCATCCTGTATATTTTGATCTTTATCGGGCTTGAGCTGCGCTTCAGAGCTTCTCGTGCTGTTCCGCTGGAGTCGCGGCTGCTTTGCTGGCTGTTCTTGTTGCTGGGACTTTATCAATTCAGATACATGTCCTTCTTTTTCTTGTTCTCGACAGTTCCACTGGCTCTGCACATCGATCGGCTGCTGCCCAAACGGTTGAATGATTTTCAAGTCCGGAAATCATTGCTGGCTGCCGGCATCGTCGGCGCGTGCGCGCTGCCGCCGACTTTCATGCAGATAAGACCGGTGCTCGCACTTCCGGAGATGCTTTCGGAGCAGGATGCCCGTTATCTTGAAACACACTTTTCGCATGCGCGGCTGCTGAACAACTGGAACGTCGGTGGGCTTCTGATCTTCCGCACCCGGGGCATCGTACCTGTGTTCGTGGACGGCCGGGGAGCTACCGCTTATCCGGATGCGTTGCTGCGCGACTATTTCAAGCTGGCCGAATGGGAGATCGATGAGGCCGCCTGGGACACGGTGCTTGAGAAATACCGGATCGACGCGGTGCTTTGGGTGAAGGCGCACGAAGCGGCAAGGCGGTTTCTCGTGGACAAGAGGGGCTGGAAGGAGCAATACGCGGGATTGTATGAGAGCATTTACGTCAAGCCGTAGCCCGCATGAGCGTAGCGGTATGCGGGTTGGCAGTCCCCGCATATCGCTACGCTCATGCCGGCTACGAGTTAGGGAGCACGACCGCTATCGTCTGCGTTTGTAAATCGGAGCAGCGACCGCCGGTGCGGCCTCCTCGATCGCGGGCCAGAATTTTTCGTTGCCCTTTTTGGTAATGCAGACCTTGATGCGGTGCGGCAGCGGACCATGTTCGCAGCTATGCGCGAGTTGGCCCGCGATCATGCCATCGCACATGACGTAGGCGTGCAGATAATACCGGTTGGCGCGATGTTGCACGCCGCCGCTGATGTTGGACCAATGCAAGCCTCTCACCTCCCCAAGCCGATAGGCGGCGTGCCGATGGTGGTCGAACTGGCGCCGAACCCAGACGATCGGACCGGGCTCGGCCGCGAGCGCCGCTTCGTCGCTGTCGCGCTTGCGATCCTCGGCCGTCTTGAACAGGTGCCGCTTCTCGGAAAAGAACGGATGCTGCTGGATATAAGGGACGCATATATTGGCACCTTCGGCCGTGGTCTCCATCATCAGGTCGAACGGGTCGCGGCCGGTTTCAATGGCGCGCTCGATCGAATCCCCGGCCGCCTTTCGCAGTCGTGCCTTTCTTTCCGCCTTGCTTTCCATGATGCGCCCTACGAGCTGGTGGCTCGGACTGAGGCGCCATGCGCGCGTCCCCTGCCGCTCTAAAGCTACGCCTCCGGCACCCCGGTCTGCAGCGCCAGCGCATGCAGCACGCCGCCCATCTGGCCGCGCAGCGATTGATAGACGATCTGGTGCTGCTGGACGCGGGATTTGCCGCGGAACGACTCGGAAATCACGGTGGCCGCGTAATGGTCGCCGTCGCCGGCAAGATCGCGAATCGTCACCTCGGCGTCCGGGATTGCGGCCTTGATCATGGTTTCGATGTCGTGGGCGTCCATCGGCATCCAGAACTCTCCCAAATCGCTTCGAATCCGGCAGCATCAGTCTAACGCGGACGCCTTGCCGCGTCACGCCTTGAGGTAATATATCCGCGAGCGGCCTGTTTCAAAGCGGATGGACCTCACATTTGATCGAAATCGTCGTTTGCCAGAAGGCTGTACCCATGAAACTCCCCGGCCCGGACCACCCCATCGCCATCACGGCGAACCCCAGGCGCGTCCGCGTCTCCGCCGCCGGCGTCGTGATCGCCGACACCACCCACGCTTTGACCCTGAAAGAGGCGAGCTATCCGGCGGTGCAGTACGTTCCCCGCGAGGACGCCAACATGGCGCTGCTGTCGCGCAGCGAGCGCATCACGCACTGTCCCTACAAGGGGGACGCGAATTACTTCAGCGTCGCCGCGGGCGGCAAGGCGCTGGAAAACTCAGCCTGGACCTACGAGACGCCGTTCCCCGCCATGGCGGAAATCTCCGGCCGCCTCGCGTTCTATCCGGACAAGGTGAAGATCGAGGAGATGTGACGAGGTTTGAACTTTAGCCTTGCCCAATGCCTTTCCTCCCCGCAAAATCCGCGTGAACCTGGCAGGGGGCGTCATGACGTCGATTTCAGTCGCAGCTGCCGATGTCCGGGCGGCGCCCAAGGCAAAGGCGCGCAATTTCGCGATCGACCGTACGCGCACCTTCCTCACCCTCGTGGTGCTGATTCACCACGCGGTGATCCCCTACACCTATTACGGTCATACCGACCCTAAATTCTGGATCGGCTTTGACGCCGTCGTGCTCGCCACCGACAGCTTCTTCATGGCGATGTTCTTTTTCCTGTCCGGCCTGTTCGTGTGGCCAAGCCTTCGCCACAAGTCGCCGGGCTCGTTTTTTCGCGACCGCTTTCTCCGGCTCGGCCTGCCGTTTGTGATCGCGGCGTTCACCATCATCCCGATCGCGTATTATGCCCTTGAGCTGCGCCAGCACCCGACCACCGGCTTTGCGGATTTCTGGTGGAAGATGGTCACCGCCGGGCCATGGCCGAGCGGACCCTTGTGGTTTCTCTGGGTGCTGCTGGCGTTCGACCTCACCGCCAGCCTGCTGTACCGGATATCGCCGAACCTGCTCGACCCGATCAACCGGCTGTCGATGGAAGGCTTCGAAAAACCGCTGAAGTTTTTCCTGTTCCTGCTCGCGGTGACGATGATCCTCTATGTCCCGTCGCGGCTGTATTTCGGGGTCAATCACTGGTTTGAGTTCGGACCGTTCTCGGTGCAGGCCAGCCGCATATTTCTCTACGCGTCCTATTTCTTCATTGGCGCGGGAATAGGTGCCGCAAATTTCGAGCGCGGACTGCTCAGTGCAGACGGCCAGCTGGCGAAAGGCGGATGGGGCTGGACTGTCGCGACCCTCGTTCCATACTGCCTGCTCTGGGTGCTGATCTACATCAAGCGCGGAATCCTGGGCAATCCCGACCTGTTGCCGCATTGGTACGAGTTCTTCTACGGCATATTCTTCACCACCTTCAGCGCAGCCATCCTGTTTGCGATCCTGGCTTACTTCCTGCGCTTCAAGCGTGCCGGCTGGAGCGTGCTCGATCCGATGCAGAAGGATGCCTACGGCATCTTCCTGGTGCATTACGCGTTCGCGCTGTGGATCCAGTATTGGCTGTTCGATTTCGATCTGCCGGCGATCATCAAGGTTCTGATCGGCTTCGCGTTCACGCTGGCGACCAGCTGGGCCTTGACCCGGGCTTTGCGCCAGATTCCGGGTGCGACAAAGGTGCTGTGACCGTCGTAGCTGTGACCGTAGCCCGGGCGAGCGCAGCGACCCCGGGATGTTCGGTCCCCGGGGTC
>JAXDOO010000396.1:0-3530 GCA_034668865.1 Alphaproteobacteria bacterium | reverse complement strand
TGGGTTAGCGCGCGAACCGCAGATAAGTCTACGCAATCTGCGCAAGCTTGATTGCTTGCGCAAAACTAGTACCCACTTTTGCTGATCCGCGCTAAAGCAGCCCCAGCTCGCGCAATTCCCGGCGGAGTTGTTCCGGCATGGCGGCGGCGCCCGGCGCGGCGCGGTCGAGATCGCGCGGCGCGCTCTTCACCTCAAGATAGCGCCATCCCTGGAAGGCGCGAAACGGCCGCGGCTCGACCAGCACCACTTTGGGCTCAAGCGCCAGCCGGCAGCGGCCGACGCCTTCCTTGTCGACGAAAGGACGCACGGCAATCAGCCGCTGACGGCACATGATCTGGCCCCGGATAACCCAATAGAGCGAGCCGCCGTCCAACAGCTCCTCCGCTCGTTTCGGCGTCATGCGAGTGGTGTGGATATGCTCGCGCGCGCTGCCGCTTTTTTTTAGACGCTTGCGCTTTTCGCGGATCCAGTGCTCGAGATCCTTGACGGAATCGCAGCCGACGCAAAGCTTGATGAGATGTAACGCCACGGCTGTCGTTACTGCGGCCGTTCGGGATTGGCAGCAGAGGCCGGCGGATTTGGGGGCGCCGAACGCGTCGCGCCCGCCGGCGCTCGGCGGATGCCGTTTTCAGCGCCAACCGGCGCAGGATCAGCGGGCGGGGTCATAATACTGATCGGCGGGATCGATGCAGCGGAGGGGAAATCAATCAGCCTGCTGCCCGGCAGCGCTGAAATGGTTGCTCCTATTGGTGGGCTGACCGACGGCGCCACGACAGCAGCTGCAGCCAAGCTGCCCTGCCCGCTCCAGTTGGCCGCATACCGCGCAATCTCGTTCTCCAGCTTGCGGGCCGCCATATTGGCCTTTACCGCGCCGGCATCGAGCAGCAGCCAGCCGAAGACGCTACAAGCTTCCGCGGTGCAGCCGTGCCGGGCCATCAGCACATGTGCGACGACCCCATAGCGGTCGGCCTCCAAGCTACTCCGCAGCGGAACATGCGCATCGTAATAAAGGCGATCGGCTCGGTGCACATAATCCAAACTATCGGCCAGCAGGCGCAGCTTTGCCTCCACATAGGCAGTTGCAGCGGCAACGGTCTCCGGCGTGCGGAAGATGGACGCTTCGCAGGCGGCGTTCACGGCCTCGCCCGCGCCGCCATCGAGGCAGGCGAGCGGCGATCCCGGCGCCATGGCGGCGGCCGTGAGCTGCAGCGCGCGCCCATTAAGCGCGTCACGCTCCGCCGTCTGTTGCTGCAGGATCGTATGATCGGCGAAGGTCCAGGCCGAAAAGGCAATGACCACCAACGCCGCGACGCCGACGAGAGCGCCGACAGAGGCAAAGAACCCGTAACGGCGCACCGCCACAATAATAACAACCAGCAACAGGACCAAGAGGGCTGCTGCCGTCCATAGAGGCAGCGGCTGAAGCGCAGTCACGGCCAAATCAAGCATTCAGTCGTCAATCCTTTTCACGGCAGCGAATCTGGCCCTCATTCTATCTTGGCGCCGGATACTTTGACCACCTGCGCCCATTTTTCTATATCCGCGCGGATATATTTATCGAACTCGGCCGGGCTCATGGACATCGGCACCGCACCCTGCTTGGCCCAGGCTTCCTTCACATCCGACCGGTTCATGATCTTTACGATCTCGGCGTTGAGCTTGTCGATAATCGGTTTCGGCGTCTTCACCGGCGCCAGGATGCCGAGCCAGATCGTGGCTTCGTAGCCGGGCACGCCGGCTTCCGCCACCGTTGGTACATTGGGCATGACTGCGGAGCGCTGCTTACCGGTCGTGCCAAGGGCAATCAGCTGGCCCGACTGCACGCCCTGCGCCATCACCGTAATGGCGTCGAACATCATCTGCACATGACCGCCCATAACGCTGCTGCGCATGTCGCCGGAGCTCTTATGCGGGACGTGAACGATATTAGTGCCGCTCATCGCTTTGAAAAGCTCACCCGCCATATGATACGGCGTCCCGGGTCCCGAGGAGGCGTAATTGAGTTTGCCCGGATCTTTTTTTGCCAGCGCGATAAAATCCTGCAGATTCTTCACTCCCGTTGATGGATGCGCGACCATCAGCAGATCGGAAGAGTTGATCGGCGATACCGGGGCGAAATCGCGCATCAACTCATATGGCCTGTTCGGAATCAGCGATTCATTTGTCGTATGCGTATTCGACATCAAGAGCAGCGTGTAACCGTCAGGCTCAGCCTTCGCCACGGCATCCGTGCCGATGATCGCGCCGGCGCCCGGCCGGTTCTCGACGACGAAAGATTGCTTGAATGAGTCGCCCAGGTGCTGGGCAAGAACGCGTGCATAAACGTCGGCCGGCCCGCCCGCACCGAACGGAACGATGATCCGCACGGGCTTATTGGGATAATCCTGCGCCCCGGCGCCGGACCAGGGCATCGCGGCCAGAATGGAAATAAGGGCAAGTGTGGCAACACGCAGTAAGACGTGCATCGATCCCTCCCGCAAAACGGATAAGGCAGTCCGGCGCCTCTGCCCCGGCGGTTTGCCTGCCAGCTCCATTCAACACGCTGGCGACAAGCCGCCGCAAGCCCTGCCAACGGCTAAGCGGGAAAAGCACAGGCGAGCTAAAAAGCGCCCGCCGGCGGCCGTCGGGTCAGCTATAGAGAAAACCTCCCCTGCCCTCAGGCTAGGCGATCGGCAAGCGGGAACTCGCCCAGATCATGCGCCAACTCACGGGTCAGCGCGCAAAATTACAGAAAGCTTACCCAAGCTGCGCAAGCTTGATTTTAGCGATCGCGTTCGAGCTGGCTTTCCTTGGCGACGCGCTCGAAGGCCTCGCCGGGGCTCTTGATCCGATACTGGTGTTCGTCGCCCTCGGACGGCAGCAGCTTCACGATCTTGTAGCTCCCGCTGGCACCGGGGCGCCCCATCGTGCCCGCAGTGAAATAAACCGCTTGGCCAACATGAAATTTATGCGACCTCGGCCCCGTTTCACGTGCGGGAGGGGGCGCGGCGACACTTTCCCGAATGGCTTTCTTGGCTGAATTTTTCATGGTGGCGGAACTATAGCAGCTAATTCTGCGGCGAGGGCCGAAAAGTGACGGCAAAAAGGCAAGTGACGTCCAGCCCGATTTCCTAAATATCCTATAGTAAATCAGAGGCTTAGCCGAGCGCCAGCCTTAAGCGCTACGACCAAGGTACTGCCCTGACGTATTTGCATAGCGGGCGTTTCAGGTCCTACCTCAGGTGGTCAAAAACGCCATCGTGTCGCCTTTGCAAAGCCAAACGAGGTCGCGATACTGCGCGGACTGAACCAATGTCGTTCGCTCGCATTGAGAGAGAGCCGTCCTCGACTACGGAGACACGTCATGGAACGCTTGGTCTTCACCTGCCCGCGGACAGGAAAAACCGTCGATGCAGGAATTCATGGCGAGTTGCAGACCTTTCTGCGCATCCGCGCCAATAAGGTAGTGGTGGCGCGTTGCCCCTCTTGCGCCCAGCGCCATGAATGGCTGGTGCGGGATGCGCAACTCGCCAAAGCCGCCTAACTTACTC
>JAXDOO010000395.1:0-4129 GCA_034668865.1 Alphaproteobacteria bacterium | reverse complement strand
GGCGTCGGCGCGGTGTCAGACCTCTGCGGCCGCCTTCTGACCGATGCCATCGGTATCAAACTGACGGTGGTTCCCTATCAGGGCACCGGCCCCGCCATGAACGATCTGCTTGGTCGCCAGATCGACCTGATGTGCGACCAGACCACCAACACCGCCAACCAGATCAAGGCTGGCGAGATCAAGCCCTACGCCGTCACCACGCGCGAGCGGATCGCGATCCTACCGAACGTCCCGACGCTCGCCGAAAGTGGAGTCAAGGATTTCGACATCTCCGCCTGGCACGCCATCTGGGCTCCGAAGGGCACGCCCGAGCCTATCCGCCAGAAGCTTTCAACCTCGCTTCAGAAAGCGCTCAAAGATCCGAAGGTGATCGAACGCTTCGCTGCCCTCGGCACCGCGCCCGTGTCCGCCGACATGGCGACGCCCGCCGCCCTCGACAAACGTTTCCAGTCCGAGATCGCGCGGTGGAACAAACTCCTCGCCAACGCAAGCAAGAAATAATCTGTCGATTTTAACGAACCGTACGAGACGACCAGCCTCGCTCCGCGCTTCTTACCTCTTCTGACGGAACCGCCTCCATGCGTGAATACAAGATCGCCGCTATCCCTGCCGACGGGATCGGCCCCGAGGTCATCGCCGCGGGTCTTCAGGCGCTGGAGGCGCTCCAGCAGCGCTGCGGAGATTTCAAGCTCAGCGTCCACCACTTCGACTGGGGCTCGGACTACTACCAGGACCACGGCCGCATGATGCCCGAGGATGGCGTCGCGCAGCTCAAGCCCTTCGACGCCATCTTCTTTGGCGCCGTCGGCGCGCCTAACGTGCCCGACCATGTCAGTCTCTGGGGCCTCCGACTGCCGATCTGCCAAGGGTTCGATCAATACGCCAACGTCCGACCGACCAGGATTCTGCCCGGCATCACCTCGCCGCTCGTCGGAGTCGGTCCGGGTGATCTCGACTGGGTGATCGTGCGCGAGAACTCGGAAGGCGAATACTCGGGCCACGGCGGCCGCGCCCATCGCGGCCTGCCCGAGGAGGTCGGCACGGAGGTCGCGATCTTCACCCGCGTCGGAGTCACCCGCATCATGCGCTATGCCTTCAGACTGGCACAGTCGCGCCCGCGCAAGTTGTTGACGGTCGTAACGAAGTCGAACGCCCAGCGTCACGGCATGGTCATGTGGGATGAGATCGCCGCCGAGGTTGCAACCGAATTTCCTGACGTGACTTGGGACAAGATGCTGGTCGACGCCATGACGGTGCGAATGACATTGAAACCTCAGAGTCTGGATACCATCGTCGCTACCAACCTGCATGCTGACATTCTGTCCGACCTGGCAGGTGCTCTGGCGGGCAGCCTTGGCGTGGCTCCCACCGCCAACATCGATCCGGAGCGCCGCTTCCCGTCGATGTTCGAGCCGATCCACGGTTCGGCCTTCGACATCGCTGGCAAGGGCATCGCTAACCCGGTCGCCACCTTCTGGACCGCCGCCCAGATGCTCGAACATCTGGGAGAGCGCGACGCCGCCGCCCGGCTGATGCGCGCGGTAGAGACCGTGACGGCGAAACGCATACTGACGCCGGACGTGGGAGGAACCGCAACCACGCGGGAGGTCACGGAGGCAGTCTGCCAGGCGATCCGCGGGGCTAACATCTGACCGGAGGTCAGACGGCAAACATCCATGCGCATGCGAGGCGCGTCGGCGGCGAAATCTCGCAGATGCCTTACTCCGTCCGTTGCTGACCACCTGTGTATAATGAGTTGAGTCGTTCCGCCCTCTCCTGCCGGGACATCCCATGAGCTATCAGGCGCCGGTCGAGGACATCGCCTTCACCCTGAAGCATGCCGCCGGCATGGGCGATGCGCTGGCGCAGGGGCTGTACGGCGATCTCGGCGAAGACGTGATCGAGGCCGTGCTCAGCGAAGCCGGCCGTTTCGCTTCCGACGTGATCGCGCCGCTCAACAGGGTCGGCGACAAGCATGGTACGCCATTCAAGGATGGCGCGGTCAAGATGCCGCCGGGCTGGAAACAGGCCTACGCCGCCTGGGCCGCCGCCGGCTGGAACGGCCTCGCCGCGCCGGAACAATTCGGCGGCCAGGCATTGCCACACGCATTGAATGCCGCCTGCACCGAAATGTGGAACGCCGCTTCGATGGCGTTCGGCGTCGGCCCGGTGCTCACCATGGGCGCGGTCGAGGCGCTGGCGGCGCACGGCAGCGACGAGCTCAAGCGTGTCTATCTGCCAAGGCTCATTAGCGGCGAATGGACCGGCTCGATGCAGCTCACCGAGCCACAGGCCGGCTCCGACGTCGGCGCGCTGCGCACCAAAGCCGAGCGCGCAGGCGACGGCAGCTATCGCATCACCGGGCAGAAAATCTTCATCACCTATGGCGAGCACGACCTCACCGACAACATCGTGCATCTTGTGCTGGCGCGCTTGCCCGACGGCCCGGCCGGCACGCGCGGCATCTCGCTCTTTCTCGTTCCGAAATTCCTGGTGAATGCCGACGGCTCGCTCGGCGCGCGCAACGACGTGCGCTGCCATTCGATCGAGCACAAGCTCGGCATTCACGGCTCGCCCACTTGCACCATGGTATTCGGCGACAACGGCGGCGCCACCGGCTATCTGATCGGGGAAGAGAACCGCGGCCTCGCCTGCATGTTCACCATGATGAATCTGGCGCGGCTGTCGGTCGGCTTGCAGGGGGTGGCGATTGCCGAGCGCGCGACGCAAGCCGCGCTCGCCTATGCGCGCGAGCGCAGGCAGAGCGGCCATGCGATCATCGACTACCCCGATGTGCGGCGGATGCTGCTCACCATGCGGGCGCAGACGAGAGCCGCCCGCGCCATCTGCTACGCCACCGCTGTCGCGATCGATCGCGCGCATCGCCTGCAAGGCGACGACGCGAACACCGCGCATGAGCGCGCCTCATTGCTCACGCCGGTGGCGAAGGCTTTTTCCACCGACATTGGCGTGGAGATCGCCTCGCTCGGCGTGCAGGTGCATGGCGGCATGGGCTATGTCGAGGAAACGGGCGCGGCGCAGCATCTGCGCGACGCGCGCATCGCGCCGATCTACGAGGGCACCAACGGCATCCAGGCCATCGATCTCGTCATCCGCAAGCTGCCGCAGTCCGGCGGCGAGAGCGTCAATGCCTATCTGCAAGAGCTGCGCGTGATCGTCGGCAATCTGCAGGCGGCGAACGATCCCGCCTTCGGCGCGACCGGCGAACGCCTCAACGAAGCGGTCGACGCGCTCGACCGCGCGACGCAATGGATGCTGGCGCATGTGGAGAGCGACACCGACGCCGCGCTTGCCGGCGCCACGCCTTACCTGCGTCTGTTCGGCCTCGCCGCCGGCGGCTGCATGCTGGCGGACGAAGCCTTGGCGGCGCAGCGGATCGGCGAAACCGCCAATGCAGCGGGGCGCATTTCACTCGCGCGGTTTTTCGCCGAGCATCTGGCTGTTGCGGCCGCAGGCCTGGAGCGCTCGGCGACCGAGGGCGCCGAAAATGTGAACAGCCGCGTGTTGGCAGATTAGTTCGCGACTCCTTGCCGCTCCTGTAGACGCTTGCTCCATCTGCCGGTTTTCCTTAGTTTCCACGCCATTCGATAGGCATTTCGAAAACGGAGGCACGGACGGTGCGTGGGATGGCGTTGGCCGCGTTGGGTTTCCTGCTTGCCTGGGGCAGCGGCGCGCAGGCGCAGACCGTGCCGGACTGGCAGAAGAAATGGGACGAAACGCTGGCCGCGGCGAAAGCCGAGGGCAAGCTGGTGGTCGTCGGCCAGCCCTCGCCGGCCATGCGCAACGAAATCGTCCCCGCCTTCAGCAAGAAATACGGCATTCCAGTCGAGCTGATCGCCGGACAGACTTCGACCATCGTCGGCAGGATCCGCACCGAGCGCGCGTCGGGCATCTATTCGGCCGACGTCTTCATGTCCAACGCTTCCACCAGCGTGAACACGCTCTATGCTGAGAAGATGCTTGATCCGCTGAAGCCGCTGCTGCTGCTGCCGGAAGTCACGGAGGGAAAATATTGGAAGAAGGGCGAGCCTTATTTTGCCGATCCGGAAAAAGAATTTTTGCTGATCATGTTTGCGAGCGTCGACAGCCTGCTCTTCATCAATGCCGA
>JAXDOO010000394.1:0-5831 GCA_034668865.1 Alphaproteobacteria bacterium | reverse complement strand
CCGAAGGTCGACATCGCGGTGGATCCGCTGGAAGGCACCACGCTCTGCGCCAAGAACATGCCGGGCGCCATCGCCACCATGGCCATGGCGGAAGGCGGCACGCTGCTCAACGCGCCCGACGTCTATATGGACAAGATCGCCATCGGGCCCGGCTATCCGAAAGGCGTGGTCGATCTCGACGCCTCACCGGAAGAAAACATCCGCGCGCTGGCCAAGGCCAAGGACGTGAAGCCGTCCCACATTACGGCACTCGTGCTCGACCGCCCGCGCCACGCCGATCTCATCGCGGCCATCCGGAAAAGCGGCGCCGCGGTGGCGCTGATCACCGACGGCGATGTGGCGGGCGTCATCCATACCGCCGACGCCTCGGCAACCGGTATTGACATCTATATCGGCATCGGAGGCGCGCCGGAAGGCGTGCTGGCGGCGGCCGCACTGCGTTGCATCGGCGGTCAGATGCAAAGCCGGCTCATCCTCGATACCGAGGACAAGCGCGAGCGCGCGTTGAAGATGGGCATCAGGGATCCGCGCAAGCGCTATGAGATGGAGGACATGGTACGCGGCGATTGCCTGTTCTCGGCCACCGGTATTACCACCGGTTCGATGCTCAAAGGCGTGCGCTTCGGCAAACAGACGATTGAAACGGAGACCGTGGTGATGCGCTCCGTCACCGGCACGGTTCGCTGGATCCGCGCCGAGCACCGGCAGCTTGAAAAATTCCATTTAGATTGACCTGGCGATCGCCGGAATCGGCTAGAGTCATTCCCGGCCGCTCTGGCTGGGGCCGGAAACGACCATGAACATCGCTTTTTCCAACCGTCTCTTTCTCGGCGTCGAACGCTCGGTCTGCGGCCGCACGTGGCGCGACCGACTCGATGAGCGCGGCGCCGCGCGCGCGCTTGCGATCGCGCAGCGGCACAATCTGCCGGAAATGCTGGCGCGCATCCTCGCCGGGCGAAATGTCGAGGTCGAAGAGGTCGAAAGCTTCCTCGATCCCACCATCAAGCGGCTGATGCCCGATCCTTATGTGCTGAATTCGATGGCGGCCGCGGCGGCGCGCATCGCCGATGCGATGCAGCGCGGCGAGAGCGTCGCGATCTTCGGCGATTACGACGTAGACGGCGCCACGTCCTCCGCGCTGCTCGGCTTGTTCCTGCGCGCGGGCGGACTCGATCCCCTGGTGCATATCCCCGACCGCATATTCGAAGGCTATGGCCCCAATGTGGAGGCGATCCGCGCGCTCGCCACACGCGGCGCGAAATTACTGGTCACGGTAGATTGCGGCACCACCAGCATGGAGCCGTTAGCAGAAGCGCAACGCCTGGGCCTTGACGTCGTCGTGATCGATCATCACCAAGCCGACGAGCAACTCCCGGCTGCGGTCGCGGTGGTCAATCCCAACCGACGCGACGATCTTTCCGGGCTAGGCCATCTCGCTGCCGTCGGGTTGACCTTCGTCACCGTGGTGGCGGTCAACCGCGAACTCCGCCGGCGCGGTTTCTGGTCGGAGGCGCGACCGGAGCCGGACTTGCTTTCGTTTCTCCATCTCGTTGCACTCGGGACGGTGGCCGATGTGGTACCGCTGAAGGGACTGAACCGCGCCTTCGTTTGCAAAGGGCTAATTGCGCTGCGCCGGCGCGAGCATATAGGCCAGACCGCGCTGATGGATGTGGCGCGCCTGAGCGGGCCGCCGGAACCTTATCATCTCGGATTTCTGCTGGGGCCCCGCATCAATGCCGGCGGCCGCATCGGCCGCGCCGATCTCGGCGTGCGGCTGTTGATGGAAAGCGATCCGGTGGAGGCCGCGCGGATTGCCGAGGAGCTCGATCGTCTCAACCGCGAGCGGCAGGTGATCGAGCAACAAACGCTGGCCGAGGCTGAAGCGGAGGCCATGGCGGCGCTTGGGCTCGAGGAAAAGGGCGCGGTCGTGGTGACCGCCGCGCCAGGCTGGCATCCCGGCGTGGTCGGGCTCGTGGCCGCGCGGCTGAAGGAACGCTATGGCCGGCCGGCCTTTGCTATCGCTATCGATCCGGCGGGTATCGGCACCGGTTCCGGGCGCTCAATTTCCGGCGTTGACCTTGGCCAGGCGGTGCGGCGCGCGGTGGCGGACGGCTTGCTGATGAAA
Source organism: Alphaproteobacteria bacterium (assembly GCA_034668865.1). Classification (GTDB taxonomy): domain Bacteria; phylum Pseudomonadota; class Alphaproteobacteria; order Rhizobiales; family Xanthobacteraceae; genus CANKHA01. Next base: position 3,706 of record JAXDOO010000394.1, on the reverse strand, counting down.
GGCGGCGGGCATGCCATGGCCGCGGGCATAACGCTAAAGAAAACTGCGCTTTCGGAGTTTCGCGCTTATCTGGAACAAATTTTGGGCGAGGCGGTTGCCGCGGCAAGACGCGATGACACGCTGCGGATCGATGCCGCTTTGTCGGCGTCCGCCGCCAACGCGGAGACGATGGCGATGATCGCCCGCGCAGGTCCGTTCGGTGCCGGCAATGGCGAGCCGATCGTGGCGTTTCCCCACCATACCCTCGTGTATGCTGACCCAGTTGGCCAAAATCATATCCGTGTGCGGCTCAAGGGTGGCGACGGCGGCTTCGTCAATGCCATTGCCTTCCGTGCGGCCGGCCAGCAACTCGGCAATGCTCTGCTGGAAAGCCGCGGCCGCGCCGTGCATGCCGCCGGTTGCCTCGCGCTCGACCGTTATCAGGGCGAAGAGCGCGTGCAATTGCGCATCCTGGACATCGCGCCCGCGGACGGTTTTTCGCCGTAATCGGGTGCGAGAGAGCAAGAGCGAATTCAAGCGAAGTGCCACCGGTGCGCCTGAAGAAAACGTTGTCGTTTAAGGATTTAGCACGCATAATTCACAATCTGCGCAAGCTGGATCGCTGTCGCAAAATCGGCATCCATTTTTGCTGATCGCGCTCTGGAACGGACCAAGCAGATGCCCACGCGCCGCGAGTTGCTACAGGCGGGCGCCGCCGCGGCGGCCCTCATTGCTGCAGATGGCCTGGGCGGTTTTCGACGCGCGCTGGCGCAGCAAAAACTTACCGAAGCGGACCTGCTGAATTTTCCGCGGCTGGGCAATGTCACGCTGCTGCATGTCGCCGATCTGCATGGCCAGCTGCGTCCGATCTATCTGCGAGAGCCGTCCGCCAATCTTGGTTTTGCCGAAGCGCGCGGCACCCCGCCACATCTCGCGGGCCGCGAATTCTTGCGCCACTATGACATTCCGGCAAAATCGTCGACGGCGCATGCGCTGACATCGGAGGATTTTGTCGCGCTGACGAAAAGCTATGGCCGCATCGGCGGCCTCGATCGCCTTGCCACAGTGGTCAAAGCGGTGCGGGCGGAACGCGGGCAGGACCGCGTGCTCATGCTTGACGGCGGCAATACCTTTCACGGCTCGCTCGGCAGCTATCGCACCCAAGGCCGGGACGTGGTCGATTGTTTCAAACTGCTGAAGCCGGACGGCGGAACAGCGCATTGGGAATTCACCTATGGGGAAGCGCGGGCCAAGGAAATGGTGGAACAGCTCGGATATTCCTTGCTTGCACTCAATGTGCGCGATGCTGCCGAGAACAAGCACGTCTTAGCGCCTTACAAAACGATCGAGAAGGGCGGCGTGCGCATCGCCGTGCTGGGCCACGCCTATCCGCATACCGCGGTGGTGCATCCGCGCAGCGTTTTGCCGCCCTGGAAGTTTGGCTTGCGCGAGGACGAAATCACACGAACAGTCGAACGGGCGCGGCGGGAAGGGGTCTCGCTTGTAGTGCTGCTGTCGCAAAATGGGTTCGACGCCGACCGCAAGCTCGCCTCCCGCGTCGAAGGTCTGGACATTATTCTCACCGCCGACGGAGACTACGCACTACCTGAGCCGTTGCGGGTGGGGAAGACGCTGCTGATCGCATCCGGCAGCCACGGCAAATTCGTTTCGCGGCTTGATCTCGACGTGCGTCCGGAAGGGCTGCGCGATTTCCGCTACAGGCTGATTCCGCTATTCGCCGATGCTATCCATGCTGATCCGGAAATGGCTGACGCGGTGGAAAAAGCGCGTGCGCCCTTCGCCGAGGAGTTGTCACGCGTCCTCGGGCACACGGAATCGCTGCTCTACCGGCGCGATACCTTCCGAGGCACATTCTGCGACTTGACCTGCGCGGCGCTGCTTGCGGAGCGGGATGCCGAGATTGCTTTTTCTCCGGGTTTGCGCTGGGGCACGACCGTGCTGCCCGACTCGCCCATCACCACGGAAGACGTGTTCAACGCGACGGCGATCAGTTATCCGCAAGTATATCGTGCGAGCATGACAGGACAGCGCATCAAGGATCTGCTGGAAGATGCAGCCGACGGCCTTTGCAACAGCGATCCCTATCAGCGGCTGGGCCGCGACATGGTCCGCTCCGGCGGGCTGCGCTACCGGCTCGACCCGAAGAAGGCGCTCGGCAGCCGCATCTCGACGCTGCAGCACAACCAGAGCGGAAAGGCGATTGATCCGGCCAAGACTTATGCGGTGGCCGGCTGGGGCAGCGTCGCCGATCAAGTGGAAGGCCCGCCAGTCTGGGAAGTGATCGAGAGCTACCTCGGCCGCGCTAAGACCGTGCGCACCAAGCCGCAAACCAGCGTGCGGGTGGTGACCGGCTGACGCTTGGCTTTGCCTCCGCCCGTTCTTTCGCCTATGACATCGGAAACAACGGGCCGCAACTTCATGAGCAAACTTCGGTTGTCGCTGGCGGTGGGGCCTTACGACCGCACCCGCGCCCTCATTGACGGCTCGGTGCAGATCGACGGCGTCGAGCCCATCTGCATGACGCTGTCACCGGAGGAGATCTTCTTTCGCGCCTTTCGCCATTCGGAGTTCGATGTCTGCGAATTATCGCTGTCGAGCTTCACCGTGAAGACCGCGCAGGGCAATTGCCCTTACGTCGGCGTGCCGGCTTTTGTCTCGCGCACCTTCCGCCACAACTCGATCTATGTACGCACCGACCGCGTCAAAAAGCCCGCCGATCTGAAGGGCAAGAAAGTCGGCGTGCCTGAATATCAGCTCACCGCCAATGTCTGGGCGCGCGCTATTCTGGAAGAGGAGTTCGGCGTCAAGCCCTCGGACATCTCCTGGGTCCGGGGCCCGATCACGGACGCGGAACGCCCGGAGAAAATCTCCATCAAGCTGCCGCCGGACGTGAAGTTGGAGGATGCCCCCGCGGGCAAGACCATCTCGCAATTGTTGGCCGATGGCGAGATCGACGGGTTCATCGCGCCGCGTGCACCCGATCTCGACCTTCGCAAGCATCACAACATAGGTTGGTTGTTTCCCGATCCGACTGCAGCGGCGAAGGACTATTACAAGCGCAGCGGAATTTTCCCGATCATGCATCTTGTCGGCGTGCGGCGCGAATTAGTGCAAGAGCATCCCTGGCTGCCGGCAGCTTTGCTGAAGGCCTTTGAACAGGCCAAGGCGGCCGCGCTGGAACTGCTCCGCGACACCTCCGCCACCAAGGTCACGTTGCCGTTTGTGGAGGAAAACCTGAAAGCCGCGCGCGAATTGATGGGCGAGGATTTCTGGCCCTATGGCGTTGCGGCCAATCGGAAGACGCTGGAAGCTTTTTTGCGCCGGCGTCACGCCGAAGGTTTGTCCTCGCGGCTGGTGAAGGTCGACGAGATGTTTCATCCCTCGACTTACGAGAGCTTCAAGATTTAGCCACGAATGGCGCCGTAAAAAATTCCGCCTCATCTCTTCAGTCCGCGAATGGAGCCGAGGTCTAACGGCTAACCTAATGCACGGGCGCGCTGTTATCCGCGATACGCACAGCTTTTTCCTAACAAACACAAGCTCCTGCACTTATCCTCGCATATCTCCTGCATGCAGGCTTTTTTCCTCGAGGAGTTCTGTATCGTGTTGCTGCCTGCTCATCCGGGGGCGCCATCTAGAGGCGTCTTGATTGGCGGAGCGGGTGCGGCGCCTGCGGATGGTCTCGCAAGCCATCTCCGGGAGCCTC
>JAXDOO010000393.1:0-3487 GCA_034668865.1 Alphaproteobacteria bacterium | reverse complement strand
GTTACCGTGGTCGCGAAAGCCGCGGCTGCCTCTCCCATGAGACACTCCCACACTGCAGGGGCGCAACCTCATTTCGAAATCGCGCCGCAATCGCAGCATCATCGCGCACACCGGTTAAGGACTGGTAGGCAAAGTCGCGGCAGTGAAAATAGCGTTTCCACAACCTTACTGGCGCCTCTGAATGTGCCCTTCGTCGCTCTGCGCATAGCCGACCCGCAAATTCAGAAATACCGGAACCTCTGCGGACGCATGTTGTTTGAGTAAGAGGGTGGATTCCCGGAGAACAGAAGAAATGCGGATCGCGCAGATCGCCCCGCTTATGGAAAGCGTGCCGCCCAGGCTATATGGCGGCACCGAGCGGATCGTTTCGTACCTGACCGAGGAACTGGTTCACCTCGGTCACGATGTGACGTTATTTGCGAGCGGCGACAGCATGACCGCCGCCAAGCTGGTCGGATGCGTGCCGCAGGCCCTGCGGCTCGATGTCAATATTCGCGACATAATCCCCTATTACATGCTGATGCTGGATCGGGTGCGGCAGCATGCCGGCGAATTCGATATCCTGCATTTCCACATCGACCAGTTCCATTTCCCGCTTTTCCGCCATATGGCGGGCCGCACCGTGACGACCACCCATGGCCGGCAAGACCTGCCCGACTTAAAGCCGCTTTACATCGGCTTCGGCGACATGCCGCTGGTTTCGATCTCGAACGATCAGCGACGGCCGATCTTGAACGCCAATTTCATTCAGACGATCTATCATGGCCTGCCGGCCGACCTGTACAAGCCGGTCTTCAATCCGCAGGGGGGCTATGTGGCCTTTATTGGACGCATCGCGGCGGAAAAGCGGCCTGACCGTGCGATTCAGATCGCGCGCTCGCTCGGATTGCCGCTGAAGATCGCGGCCAAGGTGGATCGCGTCGACGAAGATTATTTTCGCGAGGTTATCGCGCCGCTGCTCAATGGAGCGGGCGTGGAATTCATCGGCGAGATTAACGAGCAGCAGAAAAATGAATTTCTAGGCGAAGCGATGGCTCTGCTGTTTCCCGTCGATTGGCCCGAACCTTTCGGTCTGTCGATGATAGAAGCCATGGCCTGCGGCACGCCAGTGCTGGCCTTCCGCTGCGGTTCGGTTCCGGAAGTGATCGATCAAGGCGTCAGCGGCATGATCGTGGACAATCTTGAGGAGGCCGTGGGCGCATTGCCGCGTGTCATTGCGCTCGACCGGCAGGCGGTGCGGCGGCGGTTTGAGGAAAGATTTACCGCCACCCGGATGGCCAAAGATTATCTTGGCGTCTATCGTTCGCTGCTTAAGCGCTCGCAGACCGAACAGCGTCAAGAACACGATGATGTTCAGCTTGCGGGTGATCACAACGGAAGCTCCAAGGCCGCACATTGACTCGTGACGTCCCGCTTTTGCCCGCCGCCGCTGAGGCGGTAACCGAGACACCGTTTTACATACCGGCGACCGGGCCTTCGACGCGGCCGCGCTGCACGCTCAAGCATGCGGACACCTTCGCGGTGCTCGACAAGCACGGCGACATCGGCGCGACGCCGGACGGGCCGGATGGTCTTTTCCACGCGGACACGCGTTACCTGTCGCGGCTGGAGCTGTTGATCAATGGGATGCAGCCTTTGCTGCTCGGCTCCAATGTGCGTGACAACAATTCTGTCCTCACCGTCGACCTGACCAATCCGGATTTCTATCTCAATAAGAAACTGGTGCTGCCGAAAGACACGGTGCACATCGTGCGCACGATCTTTCTCTGGCAAAAGACGGCTTATCAGCGCTTCGGCATTCAGAACCACTCCGAGCGGCCTATCAATTTGCATCTGACGTTCGCCTTTGCCAGCGATTTCGCCGATCTGTTCGAGGTGCGCGGCATGCGCCGTGAGCATCGTGGACTCCTGCGGCCGGCGCAGGCGAGCGAGCGAGAGGTCTTGCTCAGCTATGAAGGGCTGGACCGCCGGCTTCGGCAGACGGTACTGTTTTTCGACCCCGCCCCGACTCAACTCGGCGCAACAGCCGGCTCCTACAAGCTCAGGCTGCAGCCGGGTCAGCGCTGCGTTTTGTTCGTCGCGGCCGAGAGCAATGCGGAGCCCGGCGTGCGCCCGCCGCCCTTCCTGCGCGGCATGCAGGCCGCCTTCCGGGCAATCCGGCTTTCCAGCGGAGACATGGCGGCGGTCGAGACCTCCAACGCCGTGTTCAACCAAGTGATTTGCCGCTCGGCGGCGGACCTTTCTATGCTGATGACGCGGACGCCGCAGGGCTCGTATCCATATGCCGGCATTCCCTGGTACTCGACCACTTTCGGCCGCGACGGGATCATCACCGCGATGCAGACGCTGTGGTGCGATCCGGGCATCGCCAGGGGCGTCTTGGCGCGGCTCGCGGCGCATCAGGCAAAGGCCGAGGATCCGCTCGCCGACGCGCAACCCGGAAAAATCCTTCACGAGATGCGCTACGGCGAAATGGCCGCGCTGCGCGAGGTGCCGTTCGGGCTGTATTATGGCAGCGTCGATTCCACGCCGCTGTTTGTCTGGCTTGCTGGTCTCTATGTGCAGCGCACCGGCGACATTGAAACCTTGCGCACGCTGTGGCCGCATATTGAAGCCGCGCTAAATTGGATCGACGGCTGGGGCGATCCCGATGCCGACGGCTTCATCGAATACCACCGCATGACCGAGGAGGGGCTCGTCAACCAGGGCTGGAAGGATTCGCAGGATGCGATCTTCCACGCCGATGGCCGCTTGGCGAAAGGGCCGATCGCGCTGGCGGAAGTGCAGGGTTACGTCTACGCAGCCAAGCTGGCCGCAGCGCATTGCGCGCGCTGGCTGGGAAACAGCGTGCTGGCCGAGACGCTGGAGAAATCAGCGGCACAACTCGCCGAACGTTTTGAAGAAAGATTCTGGTGCCCAGACCTCGGCACCTATGCGCTGGCGCTCGACGGCAAGAAAAGACGCTGTGCGGTGAAAACGTCCAACGCCGGTCATCTGTTGTTCAGCGGCATGATCAGGCCGGAGCGCGCCAAGCTGGTGGCGGAAGGGCTGATGCGTCCGCAATTCTTCACCGGCTGGGGCATTCGTACCGTAGGGAAGGAGGAGGCGCGCTACAATCCGATGTCCTATCACAACGGATCGGTCTGGCCGCACGACAATGCACTGATCGCGCTCGGCTTCGCCCGCTATGGATTCAAGAGCGCGGTCGATCGCGTGTTCACGGGCATGTTCAATGCGGCGAGCTACATGGAATTGTCACGACTGCCGGAATTGTTCTGCGGCTTCCGCCGCGCCCCGAGCCAGGGACCGACGCTTTACCCAGTCGCCTGCGCACCGCAGGCCTGGGCCAGCGCCACGCCTTTCGCTTTGCTGGAGGCCTCGCTCGGTCTGGAATTCGAGCCGGCCACCAACGAGATTCGGCTGCAAAATCCGCGTCTGCCGGCCTTCCTCGATGAGGCGGTCCTGCGCAACCTGCGGCTCGGCCAGT
>JAXDOO010000392.1:0-7723 GCA_034668865.1 Alphaproteobacteria bacterium | reverse complement strand
GCCGCTGTCCGCGCTGCTTTTGACTGCATTTACCGAAGACAACATTTACGGCTTCGGCGCTCCGACTTTCGATAATTTCATCGAGGCTTATTCGAGCTGGCACATCCTGCGGCTGTTTGGAAACTCGCTGCTCTTTGGCTGCGGTACGGCAATTACCGCTTTGGTGATGGGCGGTGTTGTTGCCTGGGTAGTGGAACGCACCGACGCGCCCGGCGGCGAGCTCTTCCATAGTCTTGCGCTGCTGTCTTTCGCCGTGCCCGGTTTGCTCACCGCCATGGCCTGGATTTTCGTCCTCAGCCCGAACATCGGCTGGTTGAATACCGGCCTGAAAAATTATCTCGGCTTTTCGGCCTCGCCGATCAACATCTACACGATGGCTGGAATGATTTGGGCGCTCTCCAGCCATTACTTTCCGCTCGCCTACCTCGCGCTCGGACCGGCTTTCCGTGTGCTGGACGTGCGCATGGAAGAGGCGGGGCTGGTTTCCGGCAGCAGCTATTGGCAGATCCTGTGGCGCATCACTTTTCCGCTGTTGCGGCCGGCGATCCTGTCCGCGCTGCTCTTGCTCTTCATCCTTGGCATCTCCTCTTTCGAGGTGCCGCGGCTGATCGGCCGGCCGGGCCGCATCGACGTCTTCACCACGGAAATCCAGGCCGCAACCAGTGGCGCGCCGCCGTCTTTCGGCATTGCAAGCGCGCTCAGCATCACACTTCTCTTGGTCTGCCTAGCCGCAATCCTTTTCTATCGGCGTGCTACGCGCGATGCCGAGGCTTTCGCCACCATCACCGGGAAGGGCTATACGCCCACCCGTATCAGACTCGGCCCATGGCGCTGGCCGGTTGCGCTTGCCACGGGGCTGCTGTTCCTGGCTGCGCTTGGCCTGCCGCTGCTGACGCTCGTCTGGCAGTCGTTCTTCCGCAATCTGGCACCGTCGTTGTTTGCGTCGGATCTGCCTTTTACCCTGGATAACTACAAATTCATCCTAGGATATCCAATCTTCATATCCGCTGTGAAAACCAGCGTTACGTTGGCGGCAATGTCGGCCACGGTCGTCGTCGGGCTCACTTTTGTCATGGCCTGGATCGCGCAACGTTCGGCGACGCGGTACGGCTGGCTGCTCGACGCGCTGGCTTTCATTCCAATCGCTATTCCGAGCGTGATTATCGGCGCCAGCGTGCTCTTCGCCTATCTCGTGGTGCCGATTCCGATTTACAACACGATCTGGATATTGTTGGTAGCTTACGTCACGAGCTATCTGCCTTATGGAATGCGTTTTGCCTCTGGCGGCATTGCCCAGATCCACAAGGAGCTCGAAGAAGTGGCGGAAGTTGCCGGTGCGCAATTGCACCAGATATTCTTCCGCATTCTGTTGCCGCTGCTCGCGCCTTTCCTTCTGGCGGGATGGATTTACGTCTTCGTGCTCGCCGTACGCGAGCTGGGGGCGTCCATTTTCTTGGTCGGTCCCGGCACTCACGTGCTTGGCACCATCAGCCTAACCATGTGGGAAGAGGGCGGGAGTTATGGCGCGGTGAGCGCGCTCGGTGTCATTCAGATTATTCCGCTGATTTTCATTGTTGCTGGGCTGCGCTGGATGGAAACTCGCCTGCAACGGCGGGCGGAAACCAGCGCGCCGATCGCACGACCATGATGAGGACCGATGTTTGTTATTGAAGATCTGTACAAGACCTTTCAGACGGGAGGGCAGACCGAGGTCCATGCCATCGACGGCGTCAGCTTGAATGTCGAAACTGGCAAGCTGCTTACCCTTCTGGGACCATCCGGCTGCGGCAAGACCACGACCCTGCGCTGCCTGGCCGGACTCGAGCGCCCCGACCGCGGACGCATCGTCATCGCCGGCAGAGTCGTTTTTGATTCCGAGCAAGGCATCTTTGTGCCGCCGAGCGAGCGGGCGCTCGGGATGGTGTTTCAGTCTTATGCGATCTGGCCGCACATGACGGTCTTCGAGAATGTGGCCTTTCCCCTGCGTGTGGCACGCGACCGCAAATATTCCGCCGCTGAGATTAAACAGGAAGTCGGCCGTGTGCTGGAAATGGTGCAACTGATCGGATACGAAAACCGCGCCTCCACGCGGCTTTCAGGCGGCCAGCAGCAACGCCTGGCCTTCGCACGCGGCCTGGTCCGCAAGCCGAACCTGCTGCTGCTCGACGAGCCGTTGTCGAACCTTGACGCCAAATTGCGTGAGCAGATGCGGATCGAATTGAAGCGGCTGCAGCGCACGCTGGGTGTGACGACGGTTTATGTAACCCATGACCAATCGGAAGCGCTGGCCTTGTCTGACGTGATTGCAGTCTTCAGCGCTGGCCGCATTATCCAGCGCGGCAGTCCGCAGGAAATTTATCGTCGGCCACGGAGCCAATTCGTTGCGGATTTTGTCGGCTCGGCCAATTTCTTTCACGGCACCGTTGCCGAGCGGAGTAATGACGCTACCACCGTGGATACGCCGCATGGGATGATCCGTTGCAGCTTCGTTGAGCCGGTGCAGCCTGGGCAGGCCGTGATGGTGACGGCCCGGCCGGAAGACCTGACCATTTCGGAAAATCATCCCGGCGACGGGGTAAATGTCTTCGCAGGTAAGATCGCGCATCGGGTTTTCCTCGGCGAGGTCACCGACTATTTTGTGGACTTGGGTGAAGGCCGGGAAATTCGGGTGCGGGCCGCGCCGGACATCGAGCTCGGCATCGGTCGCGCAGTGCATGTGGGCATCCGCCCACAGCAATGCGTGGGATTGGCGTCCTGAGACCGCTCCGGTTCCGATACAGCCCATTGATTTATCGGATGAAGGTCTTGTGTAATTGGGGTAACGGTCCTTTGGAAGGATTCTGACATGTCGATGAAATACAGGCAGCTTGGCAGGAACGGTCCGCGTGTTTCCGCCATCGGTTTGGGCTGCTCAGGCATGAGCGGCGATTACGGCGTGCCTGATGACGTGGAATCTATCGCAACTCTGCATCGCGCGATCGAACTCGGCGTCAACCTGTTCGACACGTCGGATGCTTATTCAGCCGGCAAGAACGAGGAACTGATCGCCAAGGCAATCAAGGGCAAGCGCGACAAGGTCTTGATCGCCACCAAGTTCGGCAATGTGCGCGGGCCGGACGGCCAGCGCGGCGGCACCAATAGCAGCCCGGAATACGTGCCGGTGGCGTGCGAGGCGAGCCTGAAGCGCCTCGGCATCGATGTCATCGATGTTTATTTTCAGCACCGGGTGGATCCCAAGGTACCGATCGAAGATACGGTCGGTGCCTTGGCCAAACTCGTCGAGCAAGGCAAGGTCCGTTATCTCGGCCTGTGCGAGGCGGGAACCGACACTATCCGCCGCGCCCACAAGGTGCATCCGATCGCTGCCTTGGAAACCGAATATTCGCTCTGGTCGCGCGATTTGGAAGCTCAGATCCTGCCGAGCATCCGCGAGCTTGGCATTTCCCTCGTCGGCTATTGCCCACTCGGGCGCGGCTTCCTTACCGGATCCTTCAGGCAGCGCGATGACCTCATTCCTGCCGACCGGCGGCATGCCCATCCGCGTTTTCAGGAGGGAAATTTCGAGCAGAATCTCAATTTGCTGCAGCCGATCGAATCCATCGCCCGCCAGAAGGGATGCACCATGGCCCAGGTGGCACTTGCGTGGGTACTCGGACGAGGGGACGACATCGTCCCGATCCCTGGGACTAAAAAACGAAAATTCCTGGAGGAAAATGTCGGCGCGCTTGGGGTTAGTCTCACCGAGTCTGACATCGAAGCGCTGGAAATGGCCTTGCGGCCCGGTGCGGCTGCCGGCTTGAGATATCCGGAATTTCAGCTCAAAGGCCTTGGAATCTAGGGACTCAGCGGCCGCGGATGCGACCTTTAGGGAGGTTTCGCGCTCTGGCGCGGCATGACAAAATCAGCTTTGAGCTGCGGCCTTTAAGAACCGCTGCCCAGCAAACATCAGGGAGAGAAAGCAATGATGAGCAAACTGCCCTTTTTGACGCGCCGGTCTTTCTGCGGCGGCGTCGCTGCCGCTGCCGGACTGCCGCTTGTCTCGACGCACGGCGCCTGGGCGCAGGCACCCTATCCCTCGAAGGCCTTCCGCGTGATGATTCCTACCGGCCAGGGAGGCGGGGCAGAGCGCTTGGCGCGCTCCTTCGATGGCCCTTGGTCAAAACTACTCAATAACCATCCGTTCGAATACGAATTCCAGGCCGGTGCCGCCGGCCAGGTCGGTTACACGCTCTTCGTGCAGAAGCGCGATCACGACGGCTACAATCTGTTGTTCGGAAACATGGGTCCGGAAATGATCATGTATGCGACGCAGAAGCCGGACTTTAAATTCCCGCAGGACTTCATCTATTTCTGCCGCACCGACATTGATGATTCCTGCGTCTTCGTGCGGAAGGATGCGTCATACAAGAGCATCAAGGACGTGGTCGAGGCGGGCAAAAAGAAGCCGCTCAATGTCGCGCTCAGCCGCATTCCGCATCCCGCCACCATCGGCATGCTGGCGCTAGGCGAGGCTACCGGTGCGAAATTCAACTTCATTCCCTACGGCGGCGGCAATCCGACCTATACTGCGCTGCTGAGCGGGGAGGCCGACGTCGGTGCATTGCCAATCACCGGAGTGCTGTCGCTGAAGGACAAGTTCCGTGTGCTCACCGTCTTCAATGATAAGAACATCTTCGCCTCTGAGACGGAGAATGCGCCGCCGGTCAACGCCGCCTTCGGCACCAGCATTCCCGAGCTGTCCTCCTCGCGCTCCTGGGCCGTGCATACCAAATGGGCGGATGCCAATCCCAAGGAGTTTGGCTTGCTGGAAAGGACAGCCAAGGAAGTCACTTTGTCTCCGGAATTCAAGGAAGCCTTCATCAAGACCGGGGCGCCGCCTGAGGCTCTCGCCTATGGCGATCGCAAGGTCTGCACTGATTACGCGTTGAACATGGTGAAGCTGGCGCAGAAATACGAGAAGCAGTTGACCGCCAAAGGCTAAACACGACGCGAAGCGGAGAGCCTCATGAGCCATGCGGATCCGGAGGCCCAGCGCGGGACAAAACCCGCGCTGGGCGCGTATTTTATCGTTCCGCTGCTCGCCTGCGGCTTGACGCTATACTTCCTTATTTCAACCTGGAACCTCATTTGGGAAGCGAGATCCACCGGCACCTTCATCGGCGTCATTCTGCTTGGTCTTTGCATCGCGCAATTCGTGCGGCTTGGGTTGAAAGTCGCCAGGGGAGAGGCCAGCCTTGGTCTCGGAGATTTGGTTGAAGACACGCTCTACAACCGGCAACGGCTCGCTCTCCTTGTCCTGACGGGAGTCTTTATTGCGGCATTGCCCTTGACCGGTACGACCGTCGGATTGTTCCTGGTCATCATCGCCATGACTCGTCTGATGGGCGTTCGCGATTGGCGTGTCCTTGTCGCCTTGGCATTCTTGGCCGCAGCAACGGTGCATTTGCTGCTGATCTATGCGCTCGGGAGCAAGCTTCCGCAGGGCCTATTTAAATCTCTCTTCTCCTTCGGCGGCGGCTGACCATGGAAGTTTCCAGCGCCATGCTATTCGAGGCGTTCCTCCGCTCAATCGCGCTGTGGTGGATCATCATTCCCGGCATGCTGCTGGGGATCGTGGTGGGTATCCTTCCGGGCTTCAGCGCACAGAACACGCTGATCATCCTGTTGCCGCTGACGCTGTATCTGCCGGTAGAGACCGGGATGGCCTTCATGATCTCCCTCTACTGCACGACGCAGCTTGGCGGCGGCATTCCGGCAATACTATTCAACATGCCGGGGGAGGGCGGGGCCGTCGCCACCACGCTAGACGGCTATCCGATGACCAAGAAAGGCCAGGGACAGCAAGCGCTAGTGCTGTGCTTTGCCGCTTCGGCTTTCGGCGGCATCGTCACGACTCTTACGACCATGGCGATGCTGCCGATGCTGGCCAAGATCGGACTGTATTTCCGCAGCGTCGAGATGGTGGTCGTTATCGTTTTCGGCCTGACGCTGATCGCGGCAATTGCGTCGAAGGATCTGCTCAGCGGCCTCGTTGCAGGCTTTGCCGGGTTGATGATCGGCACCGTCGGTGTCGACCCGGTCTTTGGTACTCCGCGGGCCACCTTCGGCATGCTCGAACTTTATGATGGCGTGCCGCTCATTCCGACGCTGATTGGCCTCTTCGCCATCTCCGAAGCCTTCGTCATGCTGGAGGAAGAGACCATCGTCCGCAAGGAAGACCTGGAGAAGGCAAAAAACGCCAAATGGTCCGAGACGCTGGAAGGTCTTTACATGAATGCCAGATATTGGTGGCAGACAGTCTGGACCTCGCTGATCGGGCTCATCATCGGTATTCTCCCAGGGGCAGGTGCGACGGTTGCAGCGTTCCTCGCCTATCACTACTCGAAGCTGATGTCGAAGACGCCGGAGCTCTACGGCACCGGCCATCCGCCCGGCGTGATCGCGCCGGAATCCGCCAACAACGGCGTCACTTCCGGCACGCTGGTGCCGGTCTTCGCGCTCGGCATCCCGGGAGGCACTACGGGCGCGATCATGACGATCGTGCTGACTTATCACGGCATCATTTTGGGTCCGCGCCTCTTCATCGAGCATGCGGACCTCGTTTATGCCGTCTATATGCAGATGCTCGTTTGTTATTTGCTGATGGCGTTGATGATCCTGCCGCTGGCGCGCTACATGAGCCGGGTGGTGCTGATACCGACGCGATTCCTGGTTCCGTTGATCCTGTCGTTGGTGACGATCGCCGCCTTCTCCGAGCGCAGCTACGTCTTTGACATGGGCCTGGCGCTATTCTTCGGCGTCGTCGGCTATATCGCGCGCAAAACTCGCTATGAAGTCACCGCTATGCTCATCGGTGTGCTGATGGGTCCATTGTTTGAGCAATATTTCCTGCGCGCGATGCGTGTCGGTCAGGGCGACCTTATGATTCTGTTCTCCTCGCCGCTCGCCAATGTGTTGTGGCTGATGGTAATCGCGGCCCTGGCGCTGCCCTACTGGCGCAGCCGTAAACAGAAAGGCGTGCTCGCGCAGGCGGTGGAGGCGGGGCATGAATCATAATTGTTTTCCGCTAGTGCAGAAACGAGCCTGGCAAGGAGCATGCGGTAATGGGTGAGACGGAGTTGACGAAGGGGCTGAAGCGGATCGGCAGGCTCGACCTCATCGGTGGCGGGCAGGTCGTGGTCGACGGCAATTATGCCTATGTCGGGCACATGAAGCCGCCCCATGGAACCAGCATTATCGATGTCTCCGATCCGAAGAATCCGAAGCTCGTCACCACCATCATGCTTCCCGATAATTCCTCTCACACCCATAAGGTGCGGGTGGTGGGCGAGATCATGATTGTCAATGTGGAGATGAACGACCGGCATTTCCTGCGCAAGGGCGAAAAGATTCCCGCCGTGCGCGCGCAACTGAAAGAGAAGCTCAAGCGTCCGCCGACGGATGCCGAGCTCGCCGCCGAACTCCATGTCAAGGAGAGCGATCTGCCGGCGCTGACGAACTATCTCGAAAACGGCTATAAAGATGGCGGTTTCCGCATTTATGATATATCTGACCGCAGCAAACCGAAACTGCTCGTGCATCATCGCACCCACGGCTTCGGCACCCATCGTTTCGATATGGATGAGCGCTACGCCTACATCTCGACCGAGATGAAGGGTTATGTCGGTAATATCCTTGTTGTCTACGACATTAAAGATCCCACCAAGCCGCAGGAAGTTTCACG
>JAXDOO010000391.1:0-3656 GCA_034668865.1 Alphaproteobacteria bacterium | reverse complement strand
AATTTTCAAGTGACTTTTCCCCCGATCGCGGCTTCAATTCTCGTCGGAGCGGCTCCGGCTCACGGGAGGCGGCGGCAGGTCATCCATTTCGGTGGGAGGCATTTATGCGGAAGAGCACGACATTCGCGCTTGCGCTTGGTTTCAGCGCGATGCTGGCAGGCACTGCCGGCGCCCAGATCAAGATGGGTGTGGGCGGACCATTCACCGGCCCGAACGCCTCGTTCGGCGCGCAGATCAAGCAAGGCGCCGACCAGGCGATCGAAGACATCAATGCCAAGGGAGGGATCCAGGGCCAGAAGATCACGGCGAGCTATGGTGATGACGTTTCGGATCCGAAGCAGGGCGTGTCCGTCGCCAATAACTTTTCCGCCGACGGCGTGAAATTCGTCATCGGGCACTTCAACTCCGGCGTCACCATCCCGGCTTCCGAAGTCTATCAGGAAAACGGCATACTCGACATCACGCCTGCCGCCACCAATCCGAAGCTCACCGAGCGCAACATGTGGAACGTCTTCCGCACCTGCGGCCGCGATGACCAGCAGGGCCCGGTCGCCGGCGAATACATTCTGAAAAGTTTCAAGGGCAAGAAGGTCGCCATCGTCCATGACAAGACGACCTACGGACAGGGCCTCGCCGACGAGATGAAAAAGAGGATCAACAAGGGCGGTCTGAAGGAAGTGCTCTACGAAGGCGTCAATACCGGCGACAAGGATTATTCCGCGCTCGTTTCCAAGGTCAAACAAACCGGCGCCGATCTGGTGTATTTCGGCGGTCTATATACTGAAGGCGGCCTGATCGTGCGGCAGATGCGCGACCAGGGCGTGAAGGCGCCGATGATGGGCGGCGACGGCCTCGCTTCCGACGAGTTCGCAGCGATCGGCGGACCCGGCGTCGAGGGCACCCTGATGACGTTCGGCCCCGATGCCCGTAATCGTCCGGAGGCAAAAGCGGTCGTGGAGAAATTCCGCGCGAAGAAGTTCGAGCCGGAGGCCTACACGCTCTACAGCTACGCCGCCGTGGAAGTGGTCAAGCAGGCGGCGGAGGCCGCCAAATCGGTGGATCCGAAAAAAGTGGCCGAGCAGATCAAGACCGGACAGAAATTCAAGACTGTGATCGGCGAGCTCTCCTACAACAAGAAGGGCGACATCACGCGCCTCGATTACGTGGTCTACCGCTGGCAGAAGGATCCGAGCGGCAAGATCACCTATCTCGAGATCAAATGAGACCTATTGGCTGCTAATGCCGCGACGGAGCCCGGGACATGCCCCGGGTTCCAATCGGCCAGCTCCGCAGAAGCGAGAATCGCCCCTCATATCAAGGCTTTGGACGTTTTCTTCGGCCCTCGACGCCGCACCCGGGAAGGGGTAGCGTCGGCCCCGCGTCCGACCGGCCGCATCGCGCCGCCGGCCGCCACCACGCTGCTATCCAGAATAGGTTTTGCCGTGAATCGCGTGAGCGTTGTTTTTACCGCTGCTACTGCATTGCTCGTTTGCGCCGGCCCCGCGCATGCCCAAACGTTGAAGAAAGTAATTGAGCGCGGTGCGCTGGTTTGCGGAGTGACGCAGGGCCTGCCGGGCTTCTCCAGTCCCGATGACAAAGGCAACTGGACCGGTTTCGACGTTGATTTCTGCCGCGCCATGGCCGCGGCGATCTTCAACGACGCGGCCAAGGTGAAGTTCACGCCGCTCGCCGCTAAAGATCGTTTCACCGCCTTGCAATCCGGTGAGATCGACGTGCTGGCGCGAGTCACCAGTTGGACGCTGTCGCGCGACACCGCGCTCGGTTTCAATTTCGCCGCGGTGACCTATTACGATGGCCAGGGCTTCCTGATCCGCAAATCGCTGAAGGTGAATTCCGCGCTGGAGCTTAACGGCGCCTCGATTTGCACGCAGACCGGGACCACATCGGAGCTCAATCTTTCTGATTTCTTCCGCACGCACAAAATCAAATATGAGCTTGTCGCCTTCGCTACCGCCGACGAGGTGGTAAAGGCCTATGATACCGGACGCTGCGATGTCTTCTCCACCGACCTGTCGCAGCTCTATGCCGAGCGGCTGAAGCTGACCAACCCGAACGACCACGCTATTCTGCCCGAGATCATCTCCAAGGAACCGTTGGCGCCGGTGGTCCGTCATGGCGACGACCAATGGCTCGACATCGCACGCTGGACGCATTTCGCCATGGTCAACGCGGAGGAGCTAGGCGTCAGCTCGAAGAATATCGCAGACGCGCTGAAATCCGACCGGCCCGAGGTGATGCGGCTGGTCGGTACCGAAGGCAGTTTCGGCGAACAGCTCGGCCTGTCGAAGGCGTGGGCCGAGCGCATCATCCGGCTTGTTGGGAATTATGGCGAGGTATTCGAGCGCAATCTCGGGGCCGGCTCGCGGCTCGCCATTGCCCGCGGCGTCAACAATCTCTGGAACAAAGGCGGCATCCAATACGCGCCGCCCATCCGCTGAGAACATCTCAGCCGAGGCTCCGGATTTTATTGCTCGGCCGCTGTCAATATCCCGAGGTGCTCACATGCACACGTCCCGTCGCGCTGACCGGCGAACGCTTTTTCTTTTTCACGTAAACCTTTGTCTGCGCCCGGGCGCCGGGAGTGTAGCCACCCGGCTCTTTTGCTGACTGTCTGTCTGAAACTGCTGCTAAAGGGCTCGCCCGCCGCTTCACTGCCGGCGGTCAGGCCCATCCGCGCGAAGGCAGGCGCGCTGAGCACGATGACAATCGCAGCGGTAGGTTTTCATTGGCACCTGTCAAAGTTCGGCACCTGTCAGATTTCGCAAGAAAAAGGTCCCGGGGCGGTGCCCCGGGACCGGATTTTCGTCCAGCTATTGGTTGCCGGAACCGCCGCCGCCGCCAGCGCTGCCGCCGCTGCCGCCGCCGGTCGAAACACCGGTCTTCTCAGGGGGACCGCCGCTTCCAGCGCTCTCCTTGGTCGGATCCTTCTTCGCAGGATCCGAAGCGGCGCCCGTGGTTGCGCGCGCCGGGGCCTGCGTTTGCCCCATCGTGCCCTGACCCTTCACGGCCGGATCTTTAGCCGATTCCTTCGCACCGCTGGCTTGCGGTTCGCCTTTCGATTCGGTGCCCGTCTGGGCGAAAACGGGGGCCGTCAACACGGCCAAAATCGCAGCCGTCGTCATGAATGTTTTCATCATATATCTCCTGTTAAATTTGCGTGCCTTGCCGTCCTCAGTTCTCCCTAACGAGTGTCAACGCCCAGACCACGGCCGAAGTTTCACGCTTTCAGCCGAAGCATGCTGGCCCGAAGTGGGCCCCGCTTCGGCTGAAGCGTGCTGATCTCCGTAATGTCGCTTTCAAGACTTACTTACGGTTGCCGCCGTCGGCCCCACTGCTGCCGGAGCTAAATAAAAATAGACCGCCGCCGGTATCCTCGCCCGAGACGCTGGCACTACTGGAACGCCGGACGATTCTCGCCTCGGCCAGGCTTCCTTGAGCCATCGCACTGATCCCGATTTCATTCCGGTCCGTGGGACCCTGACTTGGTGAGATCGTTGACATCTTCAGATTGCCCAAAGCTTCGCCCCTGGTTTCCTCGGAACCTTCGGCGAAAGCCGGCAGGGTAAGCGCGGCCACAATGGCCGCCGTCGTGATGAAGGTTTTCATCCTGCATCTCCTGTCTAGCAACTCGCCCC
>JAXDOO010000390.1:0-10472 GCA_034668865.1 Alphaproteobacteria bacterium | reverse complement strand
TAGCGCTGTTGTATCCGTGCACGATCGCCACGCTGAGTGATCCGCGGCCAGTCACCGTTCCAGAAATGACAACCGGTTCATCGCCGCCGTTACTTAGCGCGCTATCCTTGATGTGTATCGAATATTTGAAACCGTTGTTGCAAATACCCTGTTCCGTGACAACGGAGACGCTCCACATGCCATCATAAGGCGGCAGCGCAGCAGCCAGACCTGATGTTGCAAGAGTCGCCGCGAGTAATCCCGTGGAGAACCGAAGTGCCAATATGAACGCAAACCGCGACTGAGGCGGAATGGTTGCCGAGCTGTTCGACACAATTCTTGGCATGATCCACAGCAGGTCAAGGTCACCGTCAAAACAAAACGACGGCATGATGGTCCTAGATCGCTAACGCGCGAAGCAAGCTTCGCGTTCCGGTGTGTTTGTTTTCATTTGTTGCGCACGAGAAGCAGCAGATTAATCAGGGATTGTGAGCAATTTTGAGCAAGCCATCGCTTGCTAGTTTATTACTTTGACATCTAGCGAATCTCATTGATTGGGTGCTAATCATTTGGGACCACGTCTGGAACGGACGTCCTGCAAACGGAGATGCGATCATGTCGCTCGGACTCATCCTTGTTATCATTCTTATCATCTTCTTGCTCGGCGGCTTCAGTGGCCGCTTCGGCGGTTACGGTTACGGATTCGGTCACGGTGGCGTCGGTGTCATCGGCATTGTTCTGATCATTCTCGTCGTCCTGCTTCTTACGGGACGGATTTGATCTGACAGACGAAACTTCTGCTGCTGCACGAAGCAAACCTGCCGGGCGCTGCGCCACTGGGAATCGAAATAGGCTTGAAACTAATGAATTGACCGAAGCGGAATAGGAAGGCCTTCGGCGTGTGCGGCAAGGCCCGGCACTAGTGGCACCGAACCGATGCGAAGGCCGTCTGCGTTCTTAACCACCACACGCCATTCATGGGCGTGTACCCGAAGCTTCGAGAGCTCTTCAGCGACGTTCGCAGCTTCAAGCAAGGCTGCGGCATCATCTGGAAATTCGTCGCCCTTCGGGTCGCGAATGCACGTTCCGTCTTCAAGATGAAAGAAGTATCTCATTGGTCGAGCCTGCGCCCGAACTGGCTGCTTGTCTGAGCAAAAGAGCTCACAAGCGAGATAGCCACAGGACAGGAACTTTGCACGGGCGCGCCGCGTTAACTTACCTAAGACTGAAAACCTCAGTCAATCTCCAGGAGGAGACACCAATGACAAAAAATACGTTGCTGTCGACGATCGCCGCGTTGACCCTTTTCGGGGCTACGGGCATCGCCACTGCTCAGAGCCCGGGAGGGAATGCCGCAAGCGCACCTCCGGCCGCCGCTGCGCCGAAGGAAGAGATGAGTAAGCCGCCTGCTGCGAAGCCCGGGCCGAGTGCGCAAGACTCGAAGTCGGCGCCAAAGCAGGCTCAAGATTCCAAATCGTCGCCGCAACAGGCTCAGGACTCAAAATCAGCCCCTAAACAGGCTCAAGACAAGCCCGCTGCAGCTAAGGATAAGGCCGCAACAAGCCCGGGCGGTGATAAAAAAGCCAGCACCACTGGGGCCGCACCTTCGGGCGGCGCAGCAGCGCCTCCTCCTGAAAAGCAGAGTCAAATCGCATCGGCGATCAAGCAGGAGAAGATAAAAGAAGTTACAAACGTAAACTTCAACATCTCGATCGGGGCGCGCGTTCCGTCCACGGTCCAGTTCTATCCGATCCCGACCCGCATCATTGAAATCTACCCTGAGTGGCGCGGTTATCGGGTTATTCTTGTCAATGGCCGGTACGTCATTGTCCGCCCGAACACCTATGAGATCGTCTACATCATCGAAGGCTAAAACCTCCGATTCACCGATCTGCACTGAAGCTCCGGCGAAATGCCGGAGCTTTTTTCTTGCTAACCACAGGGTGTTGATGAGAGGCTTGCGCCATCAGCCCGTGTTTCAATCAGATTGCACTTAGGCGCGGCCGTCCGTGTGGGCAATACGCGCAGGGGATGACTAACCAGGAACACATTCGTGGCATGAAGATTTGGCTTCCGCAGGAACGCTCATGAAAATCCTCTGGCCTGTGCAGGGGGCCAGCCATAACTATGACTAGCTGCTTTTAAGCAATAGGTTCGCGCCCCCCGCGATGATCTCCCCGACGCGTGACATGGGCCAAAAGTGGTCAATATTGCACAGACGGCCGATCGGGCTTGAACCTAGACTTGGACCTACTGGGCGTTGCGTAGATTCCCTCGAATTTCGGGTGTTGCTGACCCCAACGTCCAGTAGACCCCGGCACAACGGTTCCGGGGTCTCTTCCAGGCGAGATATTCGTCGCCAGGGACAGTTGGAGACCACTGTGACCGAGAATGAACTGTTCACCGAGATCGAGGAAGCGCGCGCGTTCGCGCAGGCGATCATCGATACCGTGCGTGAACCGTTCCTGGTGCTCGACCAAGATCTCCGCGTGCTCGCCGCGAGCCGCTCTTTCTATCAGAAATTCGAGGTCGGCCACGACGACACGCAAGGCAAGCTGCTTTACACGCTGGGCGATGGCCAATGGGATATTCCCGCGCTGCATTTGCTGCTGGAGAAAATCATCCCGGAGCAGGGCGTGATGGAGAACTACGAGGTCGAGCAGGAATTTCCCGGCATCGGACAACGCACGATGTGCTTGAACGCCCGCAAGGTGTTCTATGAGAAAGGACCCCACACGACCATCCTTCTCGGAATCGAGGATGTCACACGTCAGCGTGTCCTGCGGGACGAAAAGGACGAGCTGATCCGGCAGAAGGACGTGCTGCTTGAGCAAAAGGTCATGCTGGCACGGGAATTCGATCATCGGCTGCTGAATAGTATGCAATTGATTTCGAGCCTGCTGTCATTGCAAAGCCGCACCACAAAAAACCCGGAAGCCGCGGCGCAATTGTCGATCGCCGGCAATCGCGTTGCCTCCCTGGGGCGGGTGCACCGCCGGTTGCATGTGCTCGATCACCTCGAAACCGTCGAGTTCAAGCAATATATTTCGCGGCTCTGCGAGGACCTCTCCGGAATGCTCCCTAACGATGGCGCACAGCGCGCTATCGTCGTGGAAGGAAAGGAAATTGAGATTCCGACCGTGCTGGGCATTCCGCTCGGATTCATCGTCAACGAGCTGGTGACGAATTCCGCCAAATACGCCAAGGGCAAAGTCACGGTGAGGCTGGCTTCGACATTGAAGGGCCAATCGCTCTCGGTGCTGGATGACGGGCCGGGACTGCCGGAAGGTTTCCAGCCCTCCCGCCAAAAAGGCCTTGGAATGAAAATCATACAGGCTATGGTCAAGCAGATCGGCGGCGAGCTTCAGATCGGCCGCGGCGACCACGAGCGCGGCGCGAGCTTTACAGTTATATTCAGCATCCAGCCGCTCGTGAATGGCGTCAGCGCTGTCGACAAGCGTTCCGTTGAGCAAGCGATGGGAGTTGCCGCTGAATGACCAAGCCATAAGTTAAGTTCTAATTTCCGGCTTCGTGTCTGAGCAAAATTGACCACTAATATATCCTGCGTGCGAGCCAATTGCAGGAACGGCTTTGCCTTCGGCGCGTTGCCGCTATCAATACTCATTGAACAAAGGATATTTCTCATGCGCGCTGCGCTCACAATTGGGATGACCGTATTGATGCTAACGGCCGCGCCGCTCGTGGCCCAGGCTGGGACATTGGAGGGCGTAGCCATCGGTGCAGGCGCCGGCGCTGTGGTCGCTGGACCTCCGGGCGCGATCGTTGGCGGAGTAGCCGGTGCTGTGGTCGGTGGCCCAAACATCGTGAGCCATCGTCATTATGCCCGCTCCCAGCGCGTGTGCTGGCGCGACCGCCTCGGTCATCGCCACTGCAAGTGGCGCTGAAACGGCCAACGTCGGCTTAGCAGCAAACCGAAGTTGTTCGGGCAGAGCAATCCGCGCTGCCCGGTCCCGCCTTGTTTTTGATTCAGCCCGCCGATCGTCTCAAAAATGAAGGTGGTGAAGGAATAACTTCGCCCGTGCGCGGTTAGTTCAAAAGCAGGCTTCCGAGTAAGTCTCTTCTGACCGACAAACTGCGTCCGCATGTCTAAACGGACATGCCTACGCCGAGGAGGTGATCATGGCACAGGCTATTTCGACTTCCATCACAAGACGAAGCGTGGTCGCGGGGCTGGCGCTGACTGCCGCCCCGGTGACTTTGGCAGGGAAGAACAACGCGTATGGCCAGGCGCAGCAACACCGCTGAGAAAAGCGACAAAAGTCTGTACGAGCGGCTGGGCGGCATCTTCGCCATCGCGGCGGTGGTGGATCACTTCAGCGACGCCGTCGTGAAGAACCCGATCGTCGGCCAAAAATCAAAGAACCCGCAGCTGCGGGAATGGCACACCAAGAACCTGAAAAGGCTGCCCGGCCTCAAGTTCATGCGGACGCTGTGGGTCGCCCAGGCTTCGGGTGGGCCCTATCAGTTCAAGGCTACCAAGCCGGGCAAGACACCGCTCGGACTTGAGGAGGCCCACCGGGATCTCAAGATTACCCCCGCAGAATTCGACGAGGTCGCAGCGGAACTCGGACGGACCCTGGACTTTGCAAAGGTTCCGAAGCGCGAGAAGGACGAAGTCCTGGCAGCCTTCGCCGCCCACAAAGAAGAGGTCACCGCCGGCGCTAAGCGCAGCTAAGCATCCTGTGTTTCCCGGTCCAGACGTTCCGGCCTACCGGCAGGGCCCGAACTCATCCAGCGTTGATTTCGGGCTTCTCATGCAGGACCACGTTCAGCAGCGAACTGTGGACCTCGATGGGGCGATTGTAAGTATTAAAGCCCAGTTGTCGAAACTTATTCATGAAAAAGCTGACGCGGGATCGCGTCGTGCCGATCATCTCCGCCAGCGTCTCCTGACTGATCTTCGCGATGACCGGTTCGGGCTTATTCTCCTTACCGAAATTTGCCAGCAGCAGAAGGACCCGCGCTGTTCGTGGATCACGCGGACGACGTCCTCCTTTGCCATGCGCGATGCTGCAATCCGTCATCGCCGAGGCCGTGGCCATGCGACGGGGCTGTGCTCCCAGGCAGCCCTCACCAAAGAAATCGCCGACACCCAACAGCGCGACCACGGCTTCCTTTCCCTGCTCCGAGAGCACGGTGATTTTTAGGGCTCAATCCCGGCAATCCCAAGGTTCCTCAAGAAAAGCTCAAGGCAAAGAATCTGGGTTAAGCTGGGGTGACGCGGGCGGTCTAAATTAGTCCTGCTGACGCAGGGATGGGAGGAAGCATCATGGGTAAGAAATCAGCACAATGCGTGAAACTCCTTGGTCTTAGCGTGGCATTGCTGACGCTGGCGACCATGAGCTTTATCGACACGGCCGATGCCAAGATCACCAAGATTGCCATAGCGAAGAGAACGCCGGCCTTTGAGGGAGCGACCTTCGGCGCGATCGGGGCTTATGAGCAACTCGATGGGACCGCGTATGGCGAGATCGATCCGCGCAATCCCCTCAATGCCATCATTCAGGACCTGGAGCTGGCGCCGCGCAATGCCCGGGGCATGGTCGAATATTCGATGGGCATTTCCATTCTGAAACCCCTCGACATGAGCAAGGGAAATCGCACCCTGCTCTATGAAACGGTCAATCGCGGACGCCAAAACCTGCCGTTCCTGAATATCGGCGGCGATAGGGATAAAGCCGGCGATGGATTTCTGCAACGCGAGGGCTACACGCTTGCCTGGAGCGGCTGGCAAGGCGACATCACGTCCGGCTTGAAGATTGCGCTGCCGATCGCGTTAAATCCCGACGGCTCGCCGATCACCGGACGCGTTCGCGCCGAATACACCCTCGACGAGTCAGGCACGACGGTCGATGTCACTGCGCCGCCTGCCTATGAGGCCGCGAGCCTCGACAATGCGGGCGCCGTTCTGACGCGGCGCGTGCGCCAGGCCGATACGCGGGAGACGATCGACAACAGCAAATGGGCTTTTGCCGACTGCACCGACATGCCGTTCCCGGGCAAGCCCAATGCGGCCAAGGTCTGCCTGGACGGCGGTTTCGACACCAATCACATCTACGAATTGGTCTACACCGCAAAGAACCCGACAGTGGTTGGCATTGGTTTGGCTGCGACGCGGGATTTCGCGGCCTTCCTGCGCGGCGATTCCGCGGCAGCAGACCCTGCGGTGGTTAACCCGATCGCGGGCGGCATCGACCATACGTTGATCTTTGGGTCGTCGCAGAGCGGGCGATGGATACGCACCTTCATTCACCTTGGCTTCAATGAGAGTGAGTCTCACAAGAAAGTCTTTGACGGGGCGATCCCGCACAAAGCCTCGAACCGCGGCGCTTTCAACGTCCGTTGGGCACAACCGACCCGCCTGTCAGGGACGCAGCACACCGAAGCTCAATATCCCGGCCAGGAGTCTCCACAGACATGGGATGTGAGTGTCGATCCGATCGCCCGCGTGACGGGTGGACAACTGGAGCGCTGCCGGAAGTCGCAGACCTGCCCGAAGATCACAGCGACCTTTACCGACTCGGAATATTGGCAGTCATTGATGTCGCTCAACACGACCGATGCCGGGGGCGAAAAGGATGTCACCATCCCGCAGGAAGTTCGGCTCTATTTCCTGGCCGGAACGCAGCATAGCGGCGGCGATCAATTGAAGCAGGTGCCGTCCGTACAACTGAAGCCGCCGGCTACCTGTCAACTGCCGGCGAACACCAACTCGTTCTTTCCAGCACAGCGCGCGCTGCTGGTTGCGCTCCGGGATTGGGTCGTGAGTGGCAAGGAGCCGCCTGCAAGCGCTTATCCGACGATTGCGGGCAAGTCTCTCGTTTCGGTCAAGCACATCAAATTCCCCTACGTGCCCGCGTCGGGGAAATTCTCCACGCAAGGTGTGGCGGCGCACCGCGTGCATCTCGATCGCGGTCCGGATTTTCGTGAGGCGGATATCTCCGGCGTGATGGCGGAGCCGCCGCGTGCCGGCGCAGCTTATCCGTTGCTGCTTCCGCAGGTCGATGCCGACGGCAATCACACCGATGGACTGCGCAATACGGCGGTGCAGGTCCCGCTCGGCACCTATGCGGGATGGAACGTGCGAAAGGCAGGTTTCGGTGAGGGCGACTCGTGCGATCTGCTGGGCTCCTTCATTCCGTTCTTCCGCACCAAGGCCGAGCGGCTGGCCGCCGAGGATCCGCGGCCGTCGATCGAGGAGCGTTATCCCACCCGTGATGTGTATGTAGAGAAAGTTAGCGCCGCCGCCGCCAGACTGATTGCAGACCGGTTCCTGCTTCCTCAGGATGCTGAGCTTATTGTCTCTCAAGCCAAGGCAGCCGCGATTCCGTAGCATTAACGCAACAGCCACCTCGACAAGCTCTTCCAATGGAGGTCGACATGAGGTTCTTGTATCTACTCGCAAGCATGGCTCTGTCGGTGATCGCGTGTTCGGCTATGGCGGCGGACTATCCCGCACCGAAGGAAGCCGACTGGATTGCGCGCGACTTCAAGTTTCACACCGACGAGGTCATGCCAGAAGTGCGGCTGCACTACACAACGATCGGCGAACCCTCCGGGCAGCCGGTCATGATCCTGCACGGCTCCTCGGGAGCGGGCAGCAGCATGCTGACGAACGCTTTTGCCGGCGAGTTGTTCGGCCCCGGCCAGCCGCTAGATGCAACGAAGTATTTCATCATCTTGCCTGACGCGCTTGGCGCGGGAAAATCATCGAAGCCTTCCGATGGCCTGCGCATGAAATTTCCGAAGTACAATTCCGAGGACCAGGTCGATGCCCAATACCGGCTTCTCACCGAGCATCTCGGCATCCGTCACTTGCGTCTCATACTGGGCAGTTCCGGCGGAGGAATGCTGACCTGGATTTGGGGCGGGAAGTATCCGGATTTTATGGACGCACTGGTGCCGCTGGCCTCGCAGCCGACCCCGATGGCGAGTCGCAACTGGATGCTGCGGCGAATGATGATCGAAACAATTCGCAGCGACCCGGATTTCAACGACGGCAACTACACCACGCAGCCGCGTAACTTGCGCCTGGCCAACGTGTTCTTCGGCCTGGCGACCAACGGTGGAACACTGGCCTTGCAGAAACAGGCGCCGACCCGCGCACAGGCTGACAAGATTGTCGACGAACGACTGGCGGCGCGCACGCCTCTCGATGCCAACGACATCATTTATCAATATGAGGCCAACCGCGACTACGACCCAACGCCGGGTCTGGAACGTATCAAAGCCAGGCTGCTGGCGATCAATGCCGCTGACGATGAGCGCAATCCGCCGGAAACCGGCATCGCGGAGCGCGCAATCAAGCGGGTGAAAAACGGCCAATTGTACCTAGTGCCGGCGAGCGAGGAGACGCGCGGCCACGGCACAACCGGCTCGGCCAAATATTACAAGAAGCAGTTGCAAGAGTTGCTGGAGACGGCCCCACAGCTGGCCACGCAGTAGTCAGAGTAGCTGGATTAGGCCGCGCCGAGCGCCGACAAGTCCTCGGGAATTGCGACGCATTTATCCGGATTGGTGCGGACATGGATCATGCCGCCGACGGGCGTGCGCAGCGATGGATGCGCGCGCGCCAGCAGGATGACATCCCTTACCCTGACCTGGCAGTCGATGAAATCGCCGAGGAAGACCATCTGGTCTACCAGACCCGACGTCAAGTTGGCGGCGCCTCCGACCGGTGCCTGCTCGAGCAATTCCACGTCCTCCGGGCGGATCGACACCGTCACGCGCATGTTGGGGGTGAGGTCGGAGTCGGTATGCACCAGCATGTCGCCGGCAGAAGTGCGCACATTCCACCGTCCAGTCTGCGACTCGCGGCCGAGCGCCACGCCGGGGATGAAGTTGGTCATTCCGATGAAGTCGGCCACGAACTTGCTGCGCGGATGCTCGTAGATCGCGCGCGGCGTTCCGACCTGCACGATACGGCCCTCGTTCATGACGGCGATCTCATGCGAGAGGGCAAGCGCTTCGCCCTGATCGTGCGTGACATATATTGTCGTCAGGCCGACTTCGTGCTGGATGCGCTTGAGCTCCAGGCGCAAGCGAACACGCAGCTTGGCGTCGAGGTTGGACAGCGGCTCGTCCAGCAGCAGGAGTTCGGGCTCCATCACAAGCGCGCGGGCGAGCGCAAGGCGCTGCTGTTGGCCGCCGGACAGCTTTGTCGCGTCGCGACCGGCATATTGATCGAGCCCCACGATGGTGAGAATGCGCGTAACCTTTTCGCGAATCTCGGCCTGCGACGGCTTGTTCCGGCGCATCTTCAGCGGGAAGGCTGCATTGGCGAAGACGCTCATATGCGGCCAAATCGCGTAGGACTGGAAAACCATGCCAAAATTGCGCCGGTAGGGCGGGATGAAGATATTGCGGTCCGACGAGAACACCACCTTCCCGTCGACGGCGATCTCGCCGCTGACTGGACGTTCCAGGCCGGCGATGGAGCGCAGCGTGGTGGTCTTGCCGCAGCCGGACGGCCCGAGCAGCGTGAAAAATTTTCCGGAGGGCACTTCAAAGGTGACGTCCTGCGCCGCTCTCACCGGCGGGCCATGCGGGGTCTGATATTCGGTATTGAGAGCCCTGACGGTGAGCACGTATCTCCCCCGTATCTTTTGTTTCTCTTATCTTGTGTGGCTTTCGCCATTCACGCCGTCAAGGCCCCAATTGTATCTCAATGTCACCGGCTCTAATCTAAAGAGCTATCGTTCATAGCCTGTGTCACATCTTCGAACTCAGATGAATTTTCCGTCTCGCGCATCACCAGCCGAAGGACTTCATCGATGAAAGCGACTTCTTTCGCGGGCGGTGCGTGCTTGCCGCTTTTCCGAACCGTCTTTGCAGGTCTGGTGGTGGCCGCATTCGGAGCCGGCGCGATCGAGACCGCAAGAGGCCAAGGCGTCATGACATCCATCCCTGTTCCCGCTCAGGTGCCTTCCAAGGAAGGCTATGCCCAGCTTAAGGACACCAAGCTGTTCTACTGGGACACCGGAGGCGAGGGACAACCAATCATTCTGTTGCACCCGAACAGCGGCAGCGCGCTGATCTGGGGCCATCAGCAGCCGGTGTTCGCGAAGGCCGGCTACCGTGTGATCGCCTATTCGCGCCGGGGCTATTACAATTCGGCACCGATTGTGGAGGGAAAGAGCGGCAACGCCGCGGATGACCTGCTCGAGCTCATCGACCTCCTGGGCATCAGGAAATTCCACGCGGTGGCGGTGGCGTCCGGCGGCAGCACGGCGGCGGAGTTTGCGGTGGCCTACCCGGACCGGCTCTATAGCCTGGCGGTGTCCAGTAACACCTTCGGCATACGCAGCGGCGCGATCACGAAAGCGGCGCAATCCATCAGGCCGAAGAACTGGGACGACATCCCCTCGGAAGTGCAGGAAGTCGGGCCGTCCTATCGTGCGGTCAATCCGGAGGGCCTGAAGCTCTGGATCGAGCTCGAGCACAAGGCGTGGGTCGGCAGCGTGCGCGGGCAA
>JAXDOO010000389.1:0-2925 GCA_034668865.1 Alphaproteobacteria bacterium | reverse complement strand
GTCAGCATGCCGACCCCGGCTTGTTCTATGATGTCCCAGACGCGCGAGATCGCTTCCTGCTCTGCCATGCAAAGCTAACCGCGCAAGCGCGGCGCGGTTCCTGGCCCGGGACGAACGGCGCTCAGCGCCGGCTCAGCCAGCGGTCGAGGCTGAAGCGGCCGGGGCCGGTCACGAACAGCGCCAACAGCCCGCCGATCATGCTGACGTTCTTCCAGAACTGGGTGGACTGCTGACCCTGCTGCGCTTCCGGGAAAATCCAAAACCGGTGCGAGATCCAGGTCGCCGCGATGGTGAAGGCGATCAGCATTAGCGCGCCGTAGCGCGCGCCGATCCCGAGCACCAGCATGATCCCGCCGATGAATTCCACGAAGGGTGCGATCAGGCCGAGCCATTCCGGCACCCCGCGCGGGACCAGCCTGGCGGCAAAGGTGGCGGGGTCCATGACCTTGCCGAATCCGCTTTGCAGAAAGATCCAGCCGGCGATAACGCGCGCCACCAGCAGCAGCTGGTCTTGCCAGGCCACCGCGAGGTGGTCGGTGTAAGAGAGATAGCGATGCGATGAGCGTTTATCGCCAAATCCCAGCATGACGCCTCCTCGACAGGGCTGTTGTCACTAACCCTGCCGCTCGACCATCGCTTTCTTGATTTCGGCGATGGCCTTGGCGGGGTTGAGGTCCTTCGGACAGGCTTTGGTGCAGTTCATGATCGTGTGGCAACGGTAGAGCCGGAAGGGATCTTCCAGGTCGTCGAGCCGCTCGCCCGTGCGCTCATCGCGGCTATCCTTGATCCAGCGTTGCGCTTGCAACAAAGCGGCGGGACCCATGAAGCGGTCGCTGTTCCACCAATAGCTCGGGCAGGCGGTAGAGCAGCAGGCGCAGAGAATGCACTCGTAAAGCCCATCGAGCTTGGCGCGGTCCTCATGACTCTGCCGCCATTCCTTCTCCGGCGTCGGCGTAACGGTCTGCAGCCACGGCTGGGTGGCGGCGTGCTGGGCATAGAAGTTGGACAGATCGGGCACCAGGTCCTTCACCACCGGCATGTGCGGCAGCGGATAGACCTTGATGTCGCCCTTGATGTCGTCCATCGCCTTGGTGCAGGCGAGCGTATTGGCGCCGTCGATGTTCATCGAACAGGA
Organism: Alphaproteobacteria bacterium; assembly: GCA_034668865.1. Classification (GTDB taxonomy): domain Bacteria; phylum Pseudomonadota; class Alphaproteobacteria; order Rhizobiales; family Xanthobacteraceae; genus CANKHA01. Next base: position 1,790 of record JAXDOO010000389.1, on the reverse strand, counting down.
GCCGCAAATGCCTTCGCGGCAGGAACGGCGGAAAGTCAGCGTCGGGTCGATGTTGTTCTTGATCCAGATCAGCGCGTCGAGAACCATCGGCCCGCAATGGTCGCGATCGACCGTGTAGGTGTCGAGGCGCGGATTGCCCTCGCCCTCCGGGTCCCAGCGGTAAATCCGATACTGCACGACTTTGCGCGCATCGGCCGGCCGCGGCCAGGTCTTTCCTTCGGTGACCTTGGAGTTTTTTGGAAGCGTGAACTGGACCATGGGACCTTATATACCTGGGCTGACGCAAACGCTTGGATTGCAGCGTTCGATGCGCAAAGAATCGGTCAGTAAACTCTTTCCTTCGGCGGTATGTAAGAGACGTCGTTAGTCAGCGTGTAAGTATGGACCGGCCGGTAATCTAGGGTGACTTTGCCATTGGCGTCCAGCCAGGTCAGCGTGTGCTTCATCCAGTTGTCGTCATCGCGCTTGGGATGATCCTCGCGGGCATGCGCGCCGCGGCTTTCGGTGCGGTTGAGTGCGGCATCCATAGTGACCACCGCCTGGCCCATCAGGTTGTCGAGTTCCAGCGTCTCGATCAGATCGGTATTCCAGATCAGCGAGCGGTCGGTGACGCGCGCGTCCGGCATCGCCGCCTGCGCCTCGTGAATGAGCTTGTGGCCCTCTTCCAGCACCGGCCCGGTGCGGAACACAGCGCAATTATTCTGCATCACCGTCTGCATGCGCAGGCGCAGCTGCGCGGTCGGCGTGCTGCCCGAGGCATTGCGGAATTTATCCAGCCGGCCGAGCGCGAGATCGGCGGAGTCCTTCGGCAGCTCAGGCTGGCTTTCGTTCGGCTGCATCAGCTCGGCGCAGCGCAACGCGGCGGCGCGGCCGAACACCACGAGATCGATCAGCGAGTTGGAGCCGAGCCGGTTGGCGCCGTGCACCGACACGCAGGCCGCTTCGCCCAGCGCCATCAGGCCTGGCACCACGGCGTCGGCGTCGCCGTTCTTCTTGGTCAGAACTTCGCCGTGATAATTCGTGGCGATGCCACCCATGTTGTAGTGCACGGTCGGGATCACCGGGATCGGCTCCTTGGTGACGTCGACGCCGGCGAAGATGCGCGCGGATTCCGAAATGCCCGGGAGCCGTTCGTGCAGGATCTCCGGATCGAGATGGTCGAGATGCAGGAACATGTGATCCTTGTTCTTGCCCACGCCACGGCCTTCGCGGATTTCAATCGTCATGGCGCGCGAGACCACGTCGCGCGAGGCCAAGTCCTTGGCTGACGGCGCATACCGCTCCATGAAGCGCTCGCCTTCGGAGTTGACCAGATAGGCGCCTTCACCGCGGGTGCCTTCGCTGATCAGACAGCCGGCGCCGTAAATGCCGGTGGGATGGAACTGCACGAATTCCATGTCCTGCAGCGGCAGGCCGGCGCGGAGAACCATCGCATTACCATCTCCGGTGCAGATATGCGCCGACGTGCAGGAGAAATAGGCGCGGCCATAGCCGCCGGTGGCCAGGATGGTCATGTTGGCGCGGAAGCGGTGGATCGAGCCGTTTTCCATGTTCAGCGCCACGACGCCGCGGCAGCGCCCGGCATCATCCATAATCAGGTCGATGGCAAAATATTCGATGTAGAACTGCGCGGAATGGCGCAGCGACTGGCCATACATCGTGTGCAGCATGGCGTGGCCGGTGCGGTCGGCGGCGGCGCAGGTGCGTTGCGCGGTGCCTTTGCCGAAATGCGTGGTCATGCCGCCGAAAGGGCGCTGATAGATACGGCCGTCTTGCCGCCGCGAGAACGG
>JAXDOO010000388.1:0-3230 GCA_034668865.1 Alphaproteobacteria bacterium | reverse complement strand
GAGAATTGGCGATCCAATTCGGCTTCCTGCTCGATCAGCCTCGCACCGAGCGATAGCGCTTCCGCCTTCATCGAATCGAACAGTTGCTGGACCTTGCCGCGCTGCTCCGCCGACAGAGCTAGCTTGTCCGCCAGCTCCAACACATGCAGCGGACCGGGATAGCCGTTCAGCTCGGCGGCAAGCGCCAGACTCATTCCTCGGCCGGCCTGCAGGTCGCCGATCTGGCTGTCCGACAGCGCCTTGATGCCGCGTGTCTGCATCCCGGCATAGGGAGTCTGCGCCAACGCGGCACTGCTCACAAGCAGCGCCGTTAATAACGGCAGGCTTCGCATGGCTCTCCTCGTACCTATCCGAAATAGGCATTCGGCCGCGGGATGACCGGCACGCGCCCGTTTTCCTTGGAGTCGCCCGGCATCGGTTCACCCTTGTTGTTGAGCCGCCCCGAAGGATCGCCCTTTCCGGCCTGGCAACCTACCCGCATGAGCACCAGCGGCTCTTCGCTGGTCGATTGGAATTTGTAGTAGGAGCCCGCGGGCAGCATGATGCCCTGATACTTGCCGAGATCCGCCGTTTCCTCGTTCGGACCGTAAAAGCGCGCGCTGCCCTGCAGCACCACAAACATGTGATCTTCGTTCGGATGAGTATGCAGCCCATTCTCGCCGCCTGAGGCGTAGACCTTCAGCGTCGCCCACATATTGTCGGTCTCGGCGAGATGGGTGTTGCTGCGGCCCTGGTCGAGCAGCTGGGCATGCAGGCGAAACATGGTCGGCTTGACGTTGTCGCCGGTGCTGAACTTTTTCTGATTGGCGATCTCGTCGATGAAGGCTGCGGTCATTGTAATATCTCCGATCTGAAGTCCTGCACGAAAGCCGGACGGCTATCGTCACGCCCTGCCGTCCATTTTACAAGGTTCTTGGGGCTTTCGTTATCGCGCCAGCCCTCGACCCTCAAGCGGTTTAGCGCCGTGACCGGATGTAAGCGTGCCTGAAATGCAAAGCCCCCCTGCGGTTGAAGAGGCAAAGCGCCAGCCGTCAAGCCGGAGCCAGCGCGGGCTCGACTGGTTTGCGTTCTTCTTGGCCGACATCCAGACCGGATGGGGGCCGTTCGTCGCTGCCTATCTGACGTCGAAGAGTTGGACCCAGTTGGACATCGGGCTGATCCTGACGGTCGGGACGCTCGCTGCCATGGTTATGCAGATTCCCATCGGCGCGCTGGTGGATCAGGTACCGGCCAAACGGCTGCTCGCCGGGCTTGCGGTGGTGGCTATCAGCGGCAGCGCTTTGTTGCTGGCATTCTGGCCGGTGTTCAGCGTGGTGCTCGCCGCCAAGCTGCTGCACGCGATGGCGAGCTGTCTGGCCGGACCGGTTCTCGCCTCGATCAGCCTCGGGCTGGTGGGGTACAGCCTTTTGAGCAGCAGACTTGGGCGCAATGCCCGGTTCCTCTCTCTCGGCAATGCGATCGCTGCCGGATTGATGGGCGGCGTTGCGTATTTTTATTCGAACCAGGCGATCTTCTTCCTCACCGCCGCACTCGCGATTCCGACACTCCTCGCGCTGGTGCAAATCCGATCCGGGGACATCGATCCCGATCTGGCGCGGGGCGGGCTGCGCAAAGGCGATGGCGTCAAATGGTCCGCTGGAATTGCGGGCCTTGCCAGCAACCGGGCATTCTTGATCTTCGCTGCGGCCATCGTGCTGTTCCAGCTTTCCAACGCCGCCATGCTGCCGATCATGGCCGGAGCCCTGACGAACCGCGCGCCGGAATGGGCCACCGCGGTGATCGCGATCTGCATTCTGGCGCCGCAATTCGTGGTCGCAGCCATCGCCCCATGGGTCGGACGCACGGCGCAAAGCTGGGGCCGCCGTCCTCTCCTGATGTTGTGTTTCGCACCACTATGCCTGCGAGGTGCGGTCTTCGCGGTGTCGAGCGATCCCGTTGTCGTGGTAGCGGTGCAGCTGCTGGATGGAATTTCGGCGGCGACCCTTGGGGTGCTTATGCCACTCGTCATCGCCGACACCACGCGCGGGACCGGGCATTTCAACTTTGCGCAAGGCGTGGCCGGCGTCGCTATCGGCATCGGCGCTTCCCTGAGCACCACGCTTGCCGGCTACGTTGCGGACATGTTTGGCGACGCCGCGACCTTTTTGTTTCTCGGCTCCGTCGGAGGCTTCGGTCTTCTGCTGGTGCTGGCGCTCATGCCCGAAACGCGAGACCCCAGGTAAATCGCCGCGGCGCAGCGCCTGCTCTTCAATCCATCCCTGCTTCGCGTCGAAGACCTCGTCGGGCAAGATGCTGGCGGGGCGCATCGGACTTAGCTTAGCTTTGACGCAGCGTAGGCGGCTCCATGGCGCGCGCTGCCGCTTCACCCGGCGGCAGGCTGTTGTCCCACAATTTCCCGACATAGCGGTGGCCAGTGATGCCGTCGGACAAGTCCGAGGCCAGCCAGACGAGCGGCGGATTCATAATGTCCATCGGCAGCAGCGGCTTTCCGCTGCGCGTGAGCTTGCCGGGCTCGTTGGCACAGCTGCCGCCGGGAAGCAGCGAATTGACGGTGACGCCGGTCCCTTTCAGATCCGCCGCCCAGATCATGGTGGCGGCTTCCAGCGCCATTTTCGTCAGTCCGTAAGGAGAGCCGCGCGCCCCGCTCATGCCTGCGTTACTCGTGGTGATATTGATGATCCGCCCCCATTTCTGCGCCGTGAGGTGAGGCGTGACGGTGCGCGACAGGAAAAAGGTGCCGACGACATTCGTCTGCACCGTCTCCTGCCAGATCCGCGGATCGGATTCCCAGAACGGCAGGCTGTTGCCGCTCGCCGGCAGACCGGGACCGCGATGCGGGCGCCGGGCGGCATTCACCAGCACATGCAATCCGTCCAACCGCGTCCGGCATTCCCCGACGAGGCGCTCACAATCCTCCAGGCGATTGATGTCGGCGGCGACGCTCATCACCTTGCTGGGTCCGACCTGCCGTTCAATTTCAGCAGCGGCTTTCTCCGCCGCCGCCCCGTTGATATCGGCAACGGCGACGCGCGCGCCGGCTTTCGCCAAAGCCGCGGCCATTTCCTTGCCGAGTCCTTGCGCAGCTCCGGTGACGATCGCGACTTTGCCATCGAGAGACAAGACAGATGGCGGGACCGTTGTTGTTGCTTCGGTCATTTCCGGTTCGATCAGTTCCGTGCTTGCCATTTTTGGCGCGTCCATCCGGACAACAGCCGGCAGCAAATTGCCGA
>JAXDOO010000387.1:0-13207 GCA_034668865.1 Alphaproteobacteria bacterium | reverse complement strand
CAGACGTTTGACTGTGCATCGAATCGGGCTGGTTGCGCCATAGCCGCAATATCACAGGCAAGACGCCATTACGTCCTCGTCGGCGGAACAAGCCTGGCTCCCAGCCGCATCAGATCGGCTTGGCGCGCAACGCCGGTCTTCGAGAAAATGTGGTCGAGGTGCGTTTTCGCTGTCGCTGATGCGATGCCCAGTGCCGCGGCGGTCTCAGCCAGCGTCCGTCCGGCGAGCAGGCTCGCAAGCACCCGGGCCTCGGCCGGCGTCAGACCGAAGGCGACAGCGGCCGTCTCCGCGCCGTCATGCTCATCCCCGGTACCAATAAACACGGCCGCGACCGCCTCGGGTTGCAACCGGGTGCGCAGATTGCCCCCGATCAACGGCAGGACGTGAGCAAAGATGGGCGGCATGTCAGGTTCGGTGAGACGTATGGCAAGGCCGGTCTTGCCGAGACCCGACTCGTCCTGCGCCGTTTGCCGGATGGCGGAGCGCAGTTCCGCCGCCGCTGCAGGAACCTTTGCCTGCAGAATGCCTGCCTGAGCCTGAAGTGGACCGCCATCGCGCAGCATGTGCTCGGCCGAGCTGTTTGCGTATAGGATTGCACCGCGCGCATCGGTCAGCACCACGGCGCACCTTAACGCGTCGAGCGCTTCGGCCATCCTCGAGCGTTCGATGGTGCGAGCGTCGAGGACATTGCTGATGGTTACGGCCCGTCGCACGTGGGGCAGGACCAGCCCCCCGAGTTCGATCTCGCGCTCTGTGATGAAGCCTTGCCGTTCGTGTCGGGCAACCGCGAACGCCGCGAAGCGCGTCGGCGTGCGCATCAGGATGTATTCCATGATGTCGACAAGGCCCTGCGGTTTGAGGCATTCCTGGATATATGGAGAAGTCTCGCGGTAGGCCTCAGGTACATGACGCAGCAGGATATTGGGTTCGTCGATAGACGGGCGTGTTCCGAACGCCTCGATCAATTTGTGGTTCTCGGGTAAATGTTTCGCCTGCTGCTCCAGCCAGTATGGCTCTATCCCGACGGTCCGGTAGATCAGGAACTTGTTGTGGCGGATATCCGTCAATGCCAGAACTGCGGTCTCACAGCAAAACGCGTCCCTGATGTCTCCGAGCGTGTCCTCCCAACGGGAAGGATCCAGTGCGCAGTCGTAAATCGACCCGATCAGCTTCGATAGAGCCTGGGGCGATAGCGTATCCGTCATAGTGGATTGCCCAATTGTCTGACCCGCGCGCAAGGCTCGGGTCGAGCGAAACGACCCCATTCCCTCGCAGGCTACAGGATGATGATACGAAATTGTTCTTTGTTCGCGTTCTCCCCCATACAGGGGATGTGCCTACACCCGACACGAATCTAACCTGCCGATTATGATCTGGCGGCCGAGTTCGATTTGCGCCCTCACACCACCACGTCAAATTCACCGAGATTCTGGTGGCCAGGGCTAACGAGAGGGGACGTCCATGGCTATAGGTACTGCCACCAGACTTTCGGCACCCCGTATTGATGCAAGAGCCCTTTCTGCTCTGGCGGCCGGAGGCCTGCTGGCGGTAGTCGGATTTGCCGTCTTCATTGAGTGGCGAGCGGCTCCGTTTCGAGCCGAAGCGGCGCGTCTTTTGGACCTCGAATTGGCCGCGGAAAGCAAAGCCTTCTGCGAGAAATACGGCGTGCAAGACGGCACCATCCGCCAGCGCTGCGCTTCAGATTTACAACTCATCCGCGACAAGCAATCGGAACGGATAAATCAAGACGCGGGATTTGGTCTTTAGCTTGGCACTCAGATTCGCTTAGCATTCGTCATGAGAGGCTGATCGAGGCCGCCGTGGCCGGGAGGACCCCCTGAAACTTGCCCGCCGCCAATTTCTGTATCTTGCAGCGACAGCCGCCCTGCCAGCGTCGCTTGCTACGACATCTTCCGGACAGACCAACTTCCCGAACAGATTTATCAAGATCGTGAACCCCCTTCCTTCCGGAAGCGGTCCCGACGTCGTCATCCGTCTGATCGCTGAAAAGCTAACCGGGTTTTTCGGACAGCAGATCGTTGTCGAGAACCGGCCCGGTGGCGGAGGGGCCATTGCCGCGCAGGCGGTGGCGTCTGCTTCACCGGACTGTTACACCATCCTCTTAGCCGTAGCCTCGATCTTCGCCGTCCTTCCCGCGCAAAAGGGCAAGATCCAAGTTGATGTCAATCAGGCATTTGCAGCGGTGGGCATGGTCGGGGACGGCCCACTGTATCTTGCGGTCCCAGCGAAGCTCGGCGTTACGTCATTTCCGGAATTCATTGCGCTAGCAAAGTCAAAACCGGGCGAGATTTTTGTCGGCACCAATAGCGCAGGAAGCCTCCCGCACTTTGCTGGCCTCGCCGTTGAGAAAAAGGGGAATATCCCAATCACGGTGGTGCCCTACAATCAGGGCGGCACCCTCGGCGCCATCACGGATATACTGGGCGGACGTATCCACGCCGTTATCGAAGCTATGTTTGGGTTGCGTGGCCACGTGCAATCGGGAGATCTGAAGGTCATTGGGGTGATGTCACCCGAGCGCGATCCAGACTTTCCGGACGTGCCGACCGTAGCGGCCAGCATCCCCGGATTCACCGCGATCGGATGGCTGAGCCTTGCGGCTCCCACGGGCACCCCCGAAACTGCGGTGAGCCGACTGAACGAAGGGCTTCGCCACGCCCTTGAAGACTCCACCATCAAACTGAGACTTGCCGAACTGGGCCTGCGACCCATGGTTAGGACGCCGGCGGAGACCAAGGCATTCATTGAAAGCGAACAAAGTTTCTGGTGGCCAATAGTCAGGGAATATGAATCGCGATAGCTGGATTCAAGCCTCGGAAACTCACTCGAGCTGAGTCTTTAGATCGCATCGTGTGCCGCGGTCGGCAACCATCTGCTGATGATCGGCTGACCGCCGACACGATGGCAGGCAGTATGGTCATGTCAGCTCAGATAGTGGCTCAATATCGCCGCATCATTCTTGAGCTGAGCGGCACCACCGGAATGTACAATTTGACCATTTTTCAGGATGTACGCACGGTTGGCGATGTCGAGCGCGGCCAACTTCTGTTCGACTAGAAGAATCGCAATGCCAGTCTTCGAAAGGTGGGCTAGCTCCATCATGATGCGAGCTACGAGCCGAGGCGCCAACCCGAGCGATGGCTCGTCCAGCATCAGAACCTTGGGACGCATCATGAGGGCGCGGGAAATCGCGAGCATTTGCTGCTCACCCCCAGATAGTGAACCTCCGGGGATTGAACTCCGCTCTTTGAGCACAGGAAAACGGCTGTATTCCGCTTCGGCCTTCGACTCAAGTTCAGCCTTCGTCATACCCGGGAGATTGAGAGCGCCGATCGTGAGGTTTTCGGCGACCGATAGGGCAGGAATGATCTGGCGGCCCTGGGGTACGTGCACGAGGCCTGAGCGCGCCAAAGTGTGAGCCGGTGTCCCGGCAATAGGATTTCCATCGAAGTCGATCGATCCCACCTTCATAGGAACAATGCCAGAGATAACTCTGAGCAACGTTGTCTTCCCGGCACCGTTTGCACCCAGCACCGCCACGATCTCCCCGCTTCTCACCTCGAGATCGATGTCGCGGAGAATTGTGATTCGACCGATACCCGCGCTGACTTTTTGAAGACGGATCATGTGGCGATGGCCAATTTGGCTTGCTCGGTGTCGAGGCCCACACCGAGATAAGCGGTCACGACGCGCGCATCTGACCGAACTTCGGCCGGTGTTCCCTCCGCAATACTTTCTCCGTAGTCGAGCACCGTCACTCGGTCGGACAGGCTCATGACAAAGTCCATGTTGTGTTCAACCAGCAGAATGGTGGTGCCTTCATTCCGAATGCGCCGGATGACATCCGCGATTTGCCGGGCTTCTTCATCGTTGAGACCCGCAATTGGCTCATCGAGCAGCATCACGGCCGGCTCCTCAGCGATCGAGCGTGCAAGTTCGACGAGCTTCCGGTGGCCGTAGGGCAAATCCTCAGGTCGTGCATCAGAGACGTGGGCAATCCCAAACTGTTGAAGGAGCAGAAGAGCGTGGCCTCGTTCGATCTGATCGAAGTGAGCGCTCGTCATCCAAGCCGCGAAATCGGCCGCTGCTCCGCGCCGCCGCCGAATGCCAATCATGACATTCTCGAGCGCGCTTAGGCTTGGGACAAGCTGCAAGTTCTGGAAGGTTCGAGCAAGACCAAGACGAGCACGCGCGTGGCACGGCAAGTGGGTGATGTCCCTGCCGCCGAGGACAATGCGGCCAGCATCCGCAGCATAGAGTCCGCTCACGACATTGATGAGTGTGGACTTGCCGGCTCCATTCGGGCCTATGAGCGCGTGCACTGTGCCGAGTTCCACGCTAATCGAAACGTCCTTGAGTGCTGTAACGCCCACATACCTTTTGGTGAGGCCATCGATGCGGAGCGCAGGTCCACCCCCTCGTACTTCGCGTCCTTCTCTCGTTGCAACCAATGAATTCGAGATGGGCTCACGTGGCTGCGACGTCTTACGGCTGGTACCGATGCGCGAGAAGCCTGCGATTTTCTGAAGTAGACCGATGGCACCTTGGGGAAACAGCAAGAGCACGGTCAGAAGAATGATTCCGTAGATCATAAACGAGACATCATAAAACGATGCAATGATCTCCGCGATCAGCAATGTGATCAGTGTCCCGATGATCGGTCCATACGAATGCCCGAGTCCACCAATCACAGTTGCAATCAGCAGCGTAAGCGTGAGGTTCAGGGTAAACGCGTCGCTGTTGATGTAGGCGCTTTGATGCGTGAATAAGACCCCGGCCATGCCAGCGGCAAGCGCACTGACCGCAAACACAGCTGTGCGCCACACCGGCACATTGATGCCCGCTGTCTGTGCAGAACTTTCGTTCTCCTTAAGCGCCAGGAGATTTCGGCGGTAGCGCGAGGCAAAAACGTAGTCGCTGACGATCTGTGAGCCCAGGTACAGTGCTCCGGCTACCCAAAGGAAATAGGACTTCCCCATTGATCGGGACCCGAAATCCAACGATGGGATGCCGAAGATCCCCATCGTACCGCCGGTGAGATCCGTCCAGCGCTGAGCCCCGATTTCGACAATGAAACCGAAGGCAAGAGTAGCCATTGCGAGGTAGAGACCTCGCGCCCTCAGGGCAATGAGGCCGACGAGCAGACCCGCCAGGCAAGCCAAAAATGCACCTGCTGCCATCGACACAGCCAATGGCATGCCCAGTTGCGACGATAGAAGTGCAGAACCGTACGCGCCGATCGCGTAGAATCCGGCTTGACCTAACGACATCTGTCCCGAGAGGCCGAGGAGGATATTGAGACCGATGACCGCAATCGCCGTGTAGAACAGCGTCTGAGCGAGATGGACGTGGAAGTCGTTGGCGATGGCCGGAACGAGAAGGATTGCCAGAGCCGCCGCGAGGTAGCCTAGGTTGCGCAGCCAGATGCGTTGGCTATCAGCGGACATCGGCCTTTGCCTCCCCGAACAATCCGCTTGGCTTGATGACGAGTAGAACAAGCACAATGATCAGCGGAATCAGGTCGCCGAATTTCGAGTTGAAGTAATTTGAGAAGCTCTCGGTGATACCGAAGATCAGCGCGCCCACAAGCACGCCTAAAGGGTTTGCGAAACCCCCGAGCGAAGCGACGGCAAAGGCCTTCACAGTGAAGACCAATCCCATGTGCGGCTGCACGGTAACGATCGGACCGACCAAAATACCCGAGATCCCTGCCAGCACCGCTGCCAACACGAACACCAATGTAACCGTACGACGGACATCGACCCCCAGAAGCGTAGCCGCCTCCGGGTTGAATGCGATCGCCTGAATGCCTCTGCCCTGCCGCGTGCGAAATAGAAACCAATAAAAGAACGCGACAACAACGAGCGCTGTCACGATGACCACGAGTTCCTCCACGAATACCCCCACGCCAAATACTTTGATGACATTCGAGCGGGACTCGGAGAAGAGCGGTGGCGAGTACTGGGACGACTTACCCCACACGAGGGTAGCCACATTCTGGATGATGAGGGCCACGCCCATGGTCGTGAGCACCCATGAATACTGGCCGCCAGCAAGCGACCTGAATCGGTCGAGCGGGCGCAGCGCAAAGCGTTCGAGTGCCCAACCGAGCGCTCCCATCACGGCGATGACGACGACAGCGGAGACCGCCACAGGTATGCCGGCCAGGATCAGGGCCATGCTGAGATACGCGGCGATCATTAGGAACTCGCCCTGCCCAAAATTCATCCGGGCTGTAGCGAGATGCGCGATGAAGAGGCCCTTGGCGGTGAGGGCGTAGATCGCTCCCATCGCCAAGCCACTGAACAGCAGTTGGACAAAGTTGGTGGCCGAAATCATTGAGCGTCAGGCTGCCGACTAACGCATCCGTCAGTTTCGAGCGGACGGCGTCAGCCGGCGATCAATCCTGTAACCTCACGACTTGACCGCCTTTCCAGACGCCCAAGAAAACGTGCTCCTTATCGAGGCACTCGTGATCCTTCAGACCAAATGGCTTCGCTGGCGTTGCCGAGATGCCTTTTATCCCATCAACTCCTTCGAGTGCGTCGCGGACGGCCTTGTGCTCGATCGCAGAGGCACTATCGATCGCCTTAAGAACGACCTGCATAGCGTCGTAGCCGAGCGCGGCAATGACGGGCCAGCGGAAGTCCTTGCCGTACTCCTTTTCCATCCGTGTGACGAACGCTTTTGGTTCATCGAGTGAGAGGTCAAGCGCCTGGCCCATGACCGTACCCTCGAGTTCCTGGGATCCTACAATTTGTAAAACCTTCAGCGACGATAGCCCCCAATTGCCGGCGACTCTCGGCCTGTAATCGATCTTCGGCATGGGCCGATACATGAGCTCGAAGGATTCGTGGAAATTGAGCACAAGCTCAGCGCCCGCCTCTTTCATCTTGAGCATCTGGGGCGTCAGGTCGTTGACGTTGGGAGCTACCGCCTCGACGGCCACGAGCTTGGTGCCGCGCGTCCCAATGCCATCAGCAATTTCCTTTGCGGCGAAGTTGCCATACCCCGTTGTCGAATGAACGAGGCCTATCTTTTTGAAGGTCTTGACGCCCCAATCTAGCATGGCGTCGATCTGGTGCTTTTCCACCATCGAGCAGCGGAAGATGTAACTCGGGTTTTCGTTGATAAACTGAGTCGTGATGTTCGTTGCAATCGAGGGCCCCGCAACCAATGGCACTCCGGCTTTCTGCATGATCGGGGCAAATGCCAGTACGTTGCCGCTCGAGACCGTGCCAATGATCACGGCCGCCTTGTCATTCTGCATTAGCCGCTGGACGAGAGACACCGCCTTCTGCGGATTAGCCTCGTCGTCGTAGACCACGAGCTCAATTTTGTGCTTGCCGCCCTTCGCCGCGTAATCCTTCGCGGCAAGCTTGATGCCCTGCAGATACGACTCGCCGAAGTCGACAATTGCCGGCGGTCCGGACAGCCCTTGCACAACGCCGACCTTCACATCGGCGGCTTGGGCGGATCCAACGCCGATTGCAGTGCTGAACGCCAACAGCCCTACGAAATGGACTCGTCTCATTATCTCCTCCCCTAGTGTTCTGTACTGTTCTATTCCAACAAAGGCTTCAACGTCCTCTGAACTCTGCCTGTCGCCTCTCACGGAATGAAAGCGTTCCCTCTTTCAGGTCCTCCGATTGTCCAAGATCATAGAAGGAGCGCACCTCCATCCGGAGCGCCTCCTGCAACGGCATGCCGACAGCCCGCCGCATGGTCGATTTTGCGAAACGGTGAGCAAGTGGCGCCCGCTGGGCGAGCATTTCGGCATACTCGAGGGTCTTCGTGACAAGCTCTGAAGAGGGCCATACCCGGTTGACAAGGCCGATGCGGGAGGCCCGTTCAGCGTCGATACGTTCGCCGGATAGAATCATGTCCATCGCGTGTCCGAGCCCCACGATCATGGGCAGGCGAATGAGCGCGCCGTCACAAGCATGAAATCCCCACTTAGCGTCCTGCAGCGCAAACATGGCGTTATCAGCGGCGAAACGCAGATCGCAGGCAAGGGCGAGCTCAAGTCCGCCAGAGATCGCGTAGCCGTTGATTGCCGCGATGAGCGGCTTATCGATCTCCATCCCACGCGTGATGCCGCCGAGTCCCACTCCGTCCGTCCATTTGTCGCGGAACTCGTGCGGCGGCAACGTGGCGAAGGCAATTGTGTAGGTCTTGAGATCAGCACCCGCGCAGAAGGCCTTGCTGCCTGCGCCGGTCAGAACACCAACGCGCGCGCTGTCGTCGGCGGCGAATTCCTTCCACACAGCGACCATGTCGTCGTGGGCGGCGAAGTCGAGTGAATTCATCTTGGACGGCCGGTTGATCATCACGAGCCAAACGGCGCCATGCTTCTCGACTTGGATATCGCCCACCATTCATTCCTCCAGCCGCGGATAAGTCAGACCGCGCGGAACACCGGCACGCCCTTGTGGAAACCTACCGCAAGCACGCGCGCACCTGGTTCAAGCCGGTCGTCTGGAGTTTCCAGCCGACCCGTCACCTTGATGCCCGCATCGAGAGTGACAATCGCGACCGCGTATTCCTTTTCCTCCCTGAAGGCGGCTGGAGGGCGCCGTATCATTGTCCAAGAGGAGAGCGCACCGCTGCCTGCCGCCATGTGAGGCACGAGCGCAGGCTCATGGCACGCGGGGCAGATCTCGCGGGGACCAGGAACTAGCTTGCCGCAGTGGCCGCATTTCAGCGCCTCGATCGGCAGTGGATTCGTCTTCTTGGTCACGGCTTGGGTCTCAGGCATCCGGGCGCCTTAGAATGCTCACCGTGCAAGCCACTCCGGTCCCGCCAAGATTGTGCGTCATTCCAATGGCCGCGTCCTTGACCTGGTTGGAATGTTGGCCGCGCAGCTGCAGAACTGTCTCATAAAGCTGGCCGACACCAGTCGCTCCAACCGGATGGCCTTTAGCGAGCAGGCCACCCGAAGGATTGATTGGAATGTCGCCGTCCATTCCGGTACGCCCTTGGGCTGCCCACTTGGCGCCTTCGCCTCGCGGTACTAGGCCGAGATCCTCGCTGTCGATCACCTCCGCCATCGAGAAGCAGTCGTGAAGCTCGACGAAGTCAATGTCCTTCGGACCGACACTGGCGGCCGCATAGGCCCGCTCCGCCGCCTTCACGGTCGCCTCGAAGCTCACAACGTCCTCGTGTCCCGCGATGCGCGCCGAGCCGCGTGTCTGCACCGCTGCTAGTATGTCGATCGGCAGGTCCGGTGCTCCGCGGGCCCGATCCTTTGCAACGACGACGAGCGCGGCAGCGCCATCGCTCACGGGGCAGCAGTCATAGAGTTGCAACGGATCCGCGATCATCTGGGATTGGCGGATCACGTCGAGCGAAAGCGAGGCGCCCATCTGCGCGAGCGGGTTCTTGAGACCGTTCGCTTTATTCTTAATAACGACCGCCGACACCTCATCCCTGGTCGTGCCGTACTTTGCGGCATGGATGCGCCACGCAAGACCAAACAGCCCCGGAAACGTTAGGCCTGACGGGCCATCCGATCGATTGTCCATGGCGCAGTTGAGTGCCTGCGTTACCTGCCCGCCCGTTGCATGCGTCATCTTTTCTACGCCGACCACCAGAGCGGCGTCGCAAAGCCCGGAGCTAACCGCGAGAACAGCGTGTCGGAAAGCGATGCCGCCGGAAGCGCAGGCCCCCTCGACCTTGGTGCACGGCACATTCTCGAGCCCGAGTTCGTCCGCAACGATGCCGGCGAGTACTTCCTGGCCACTCAGTGGTCCGGCCACGAAGTTGCCCAGGTAGACGGCTCCAACGCTTTTACGGTCCAGGCCTGCTCGGTGCAGCGCGGCGTTGGCGGCCTCGATGGCTAGGCTTTCAATACGGCGGCCTTCGAGCTTACCGAAAGGCGTGGAGCCGATGCCCGTTACGACGACCTCACGCATGGTCCCCCTCCCCTTCCAGCGCCTGCCTCAACTCGGTCTTTAGAATCTTACCATAGTTGTTCTTCGGCAACGTCGCCACGAACTGGTAAGCGCGCGGCCGTTTGAAACGCGCAATGTTGTCGAGGCAGAGTTGGTCAAGCGCGCGCTCGTCCACCCGCTCGCCTGACTTGGCTACGATGAAAGCGACCACTTCCTCGCCCCATTCCGGATGGGAACGTCCGACGACCGCCGCCTCCAACACCCCACGGTGCGTGAGAAGTACCTCTTCAATCTCGCGCGGATAGATGTTCGACCCGCCCGAGATGATCATATCCTTAGAGCGATCTTTCAGCGTCAAGAAGCCCTGATCATCCACCGAGCCCAGGTCGCCCGTCCACAGCCACCCGTTGCGCAACGACTTTGCGTTCGCTTCCGGATTGTTCAAATACCCGCGCATGACGCAACCGGATCGCGTTATGACCTCGCCAATCTCGCCCGCCGGTAATTCCCGCCCATCCTGGTCGACGACCTTCATCTCGACGCCGGTGCGCGGAATCCCGCAGCTTTCCAGTAATTGTTCCCACCGCGGGTGATCCTTCTGCCCAAGCAACGTCTTCGGCATGAGCGTAAGGGTGTTGGGCGTCTCACCTTGTCCGTAGATCTGGATCAACTTGGGACCAAACACCTCGAGCGAGGCCTTCAAATCTGAAACATACATCGGCGCTCCGCCGAAATAGAGCGTCCTGAGGCCTCGTGTATCGGCGCTGCCAATCTTTGGATGATTGATGAGGCGCGTGACCATGGTGGGCGCGGCAAACAAGGTCACATTCTTGCGACGCTTGAACTCGTCAAAGATGCGTTCAGGATCAAACGAGCCGGACATCACCACTTGATGCGAACCTCTGGCGATGTGCGGAATGGCATAAAGTCCGGTCGCATGCGAAAGAGGAGCTGCATGTAACTTCACATCGCGTTCGTCGAGATGATCGACATCGGCGTAGTAGCAGTGCGCCATGAATTGAAGATTGCGGTGAGTCAGCACCGCTCCCTTGGGCCGGCCAGTCGTACCGCTCGTGTAGAACAGCCAAGCCTCGTCCTCAGCCGCGCTGTCGACATGAACGGTAGGCTCGGCCATCTGTAGCGCGGCGTAGTCGGGCGAGCCGACGACGATCAGCGGTGTCAGCGAGCCCTCAGTCCCGCCCAATGCGGACAGCTTGTCGGCCATTTCCGGTGTCGTGAAGCAAATGCGACATTCCGAATTCGACAGGATGAACGCGATTTCCTTTGCATGCAGCTTGGCGTTCATCGGAACGGCGACGAGGCCCGCACGCCACACGCCGTACAGAACCTGCAGATACTCGCCGCAATTCTCCATCGCGAGACCGACACGCGCTCCGCGCAGGAGGCCATGGACCTTCAGAAGACCTGCCGCGATGCGGCCAACGCTCTCTTCGAAGAGACCGTAGCTCAACGTGGCGCCGTCGAAGCTGATCGCAGGATGATGCGGAAGGTACCGGGCCGTCCGCCGGAGGCTCATCGAGAGGTTCATGCAAGAAGCGCTACCAAGGAGTCGTCGCCACAGTCAGATGAACACCTTGCCTCACGATGGCATGCCCAGGGTCAGTCATTCAATGGTTGGTCAGTCGAAGAGCAGGGCAGTGGCACGGGCGGCGTGAGCTGGCGCGAGGCAATGACTGCTCTCCAGTTTCAGCGACTTCACGCTCGGCGACCGCACGTGTATGGTTGATGGGGTAACGCGCGATCAATCGGTTCAGCGAACGCGGTTCGTGGAGGTTGCAGTGATGGCAGTGGCAATGAGCAAAACAACTGCGGCCACCAACCACAAGCGCGCCCAGATGCTGATAGACGGAAGCTGGGTCGACAGCACCTCGGGCGAAGCAATATCAGTACAATCTCCCGGCAACCGCCAAATCATTGCCGGCATTCCGCGCGGCGGTTCTGAAGACATCGATCGGGCGGTGCAGGCTGCGAACAGGGCGTTCGCAAGCTGGAGCCGGGTCATCCCGCGAGAGCGCGGCCGAATGCTGCAGAAGATTGCAGATGCCGTCGAGGCAAGGGTGGAGGAACTCGCTCGGATCGTTGCCGAGGAGACGGGCAACGCTATCCGCACGCAGGCCCGCCCCGAGGCCAAAGGTGTGGCCGATATTATGCGCTACTTCGGTGGCCTTGCCAGCGAACTTAAGGGCGAGACGATTCCGCTGGGCGAGCATGTGCTCAGCTATACGCGGCGCGAGCCGATCGGCGTGGTCGGGGCCATCATTCCTTGGAATGCACCGGTCATGCTTGCGGCGCTCAAGATTGCGCCTGCACTTTGTGCTGGTAACACGCTCGTACTCAAGGCCGCAGAGGACGCCCCATTGGGGGTTCTATGGCTCGCAGCCATCTGCCAGGACCATTTGCCGAAAGGCGTGCTCAACGTCGTGACAGGGTATGGTGAAGAGGCCGGAGCGGCGCTGTCTGCTCATGAAGACGTGCACAAGCTCTCTTTCACCGGCTCGACAGAGGTCGGCAAGCTCATCATGCGTGCGGCTTCCGAGCGCATCGTGCCCGTTTCACTCGAGCTTGGGGGAAAGAGTCCCTCGATTGTCTACCCCGACGCGAACGAAGATTGGGTGGTAGACGGCATCATTGCGGCAATGCGCTTCACACGTCAGAGTCAATCGTGCACCGCCGGCTCGCGCCTTTTTCTGCATGCCGACATATTCGACAACTTCCTTGCCGCGCTCGCTGCCAAGGTGGCGAAACTCAAGATCGGTGATCCGCTCGACGAAGCGACCGATGTCGGGGCGATTATCAACGAAAAGCAGTTCAAGAAAGTTTGCGGCTACATCGAAGAGGGAATGCGTGAGGCGGGAAGCAAGCTGCTGTTCGGCGGTTTGCCGCCAACAACCGGCCCGTTGGCTCAGGGATACTTCGCGCTTCCCACGGTGTTCATAAATCCTGCAAACGACTGGCGGTTGGCACGCGAAGAAATTTTTGGGCCCGTCCTCGTCGCCATCCGGTGGACCGATGAGGCCGACGCGATTCGCATGGCGAACGACTCACACTACGGCCTGGCCGCCTACGTGTGGACCCACAACATCGGTCGTGCGCTGCGAGCGGCGCACAGCATCGAAGCCGGCTGGGTGCAGATCAACCAGGGGTCGGGTCAAACGCCCGGCCATTCCTACGGGGGCATTAAGCAGAGCGGCATCGGCCGCGAGTTCTCACTCGAAGGCATGCTCGACAGCTTTACGCAGAAAAAGAATGTGACGGTGAACCTGAATACGCCG